>CAZXJK010000016.1:0-21471 GCA_964640895.1 uncultured Methylomonas sp. | reverse complement strand
TTCATATTTTGTTATTGCCAGACTCGCAGGCTATTGTTTTAAATATTAATTCTCACCATGCCTTGCTATTAGCCCTCTTAGGCGAAAAATATGAAACATTATATTCAGGAAGCGGCTAATTTAGGGTGCGGAATATGGGATATAATTTCTAGTCCAACACATAGAAATCAAGAGTGTTTGGTTTTAAATATAAATAACTATGCCTATATAGTGCCTTTTGCACAGGAAGGTAATCGTGTATTTTTGAAAACAATTTATCCCAGTAGAAAACATACGAAGTATTATTTAAAAGGCGCATATTATGAATAAAAAAACACTTTATTCTGATGAAGAAATTGAACTATTTCAGGCATTAGAAGATGATATTGAAAAAGGAAGCCATCAACCTTTGTCGGCACAGGAATTAGCTGAAAAAAAAGTATTTTTTAAAGCAGTCGCTATTTCTACCATTGAGAAAAAAACCAAAAAGAAGTCGTTAAATATTAGACTCTTTGAAGATGATATAGAAAAAATAAAAGTGATCGCTTTAGAACAAGGGTTACCTTAGGGAGATGGAAAAAATAATCATCCAATCTTGTTGGTCTTTTTGTCCGTCTTTAGCGGTGTCGTAACAGTTACGTAGCTTGCTACGCGCCCGTTACGACACCACCAAAGACAAACAAAAATCCTACCCAATATCGGACGATTATTTATTTCCAGCTCCCTTACCAAACGCTTATTTCATCTGTTATACATAAATTAGCGATTAAACAAATTTAAGGCTAACAACAGATTGCAAGAAAATGGCAAATAACGTAACCCAGCATTTACACAATTACTTGGCTTTGCTGGGTTACGCTTTTATTGCTTCGCAAAAAAATCTAACCCAGCCTACGTCATAAGCTATTATTTATAATAATTTTTTACTCTTAACTCAAGGACAGTAAAGCCTAACTGAAAACCATATAACCTTAACGCCCTTTAATGCAACGCCTTACCACAACCTTTGAAAGTATTGCCATCCAATATAACGGTAACAGCCGATTCAAATATTTCACCACTCATCGTATCACTGCAAGATTTACCATTAATCACTAACGATAATGTATGCTCACTGTCTTTTGTATCATATTGCGTAGTACGGGCGGACTGATTTAGCTTGGGTTCAGGCAGAGTAAATTCCAACCTTTTAGCAACTAAAGGTTGGCTAAAGGTTATTTTTTCACCTGCAATAATTTCTAGCACCCAACTTGGCTCATTTCCTAATGCGCGAAAATCTGAGCCATTTAATTTGGCATGCTCCCAAATAGCCTTGGAACGATTATTTTTACACCCTTTATGAATAATACTGTCGATTTCCAACATTGCTTCTTTGCCTTTACTCCAGAACATCACCCGCTCTCCACTATATTTCATTCCTGAAGCCGCTGAGATATGCATTAAAGTAACAGTGCGTTCAGGCAAAAATAACCATGCTTGCTGATTATCTATACTCGCCGTAAAGTGATAGCTACCTTGACATTCATAAGCGTAAGTTTGAGCTAGGCTCGTAAATTCAGTTGTTTGCGGGGACTGCCCCATCTGGAATAAATTTTGACTACATGCTGTTAATAAAGCATAGACGGATAACCATACAATACGATAAACATTTTTTAATTTGATCCATTTCATGCTTTACTCCTGAATTATAAATAGTTGATTTTTGATCATTTAATAGTACTACCCAAATTCTCGTAGGTGCAGGTTCATCTGCACATTGCGGCTAAAGCCGCACCTACAAAAGTGTTAAGTTAAGGGAGATGGAAAAAAATAATCATCCAATCTTGTTGGTCTTTTTGTCCGTCTTTAGCGGTGTCGTAACAGTTACGTAGCTTGCTACGCGCCCGTTACGACACCACCAAAGACAAACAAAAATCCTACCCAATATCGGACGATTATTTATTTCCAGCTCCCTAATTATGTGCCAGTACTTACACATTCGTTAATCGTTTGCAGTACAGCTGATTTTTTGATCAATAAACACAGAAAATTTACCTTCAAAAGCAGTCATAGCCTCGTTGGCAGTGGTCACGTTGACGATGGTAATTATTTTCTTGCGTATGCTAGGTACAATATTAAGCACTTGCGTTATCTGCTGTCCATAATTTTTTCTTGCTTTAACGGCTTTAACTTTGGTACTAAATAATCCCAATGATATACGCCATTTAAACTCCCCTTGCCTAAACAGCCATAATTCTTCTATGCCTTGCTGCTTAATAGAGCTTGCTTGCTCTTTAGCTTCCTGCAAAGAATCAGCAGCACTGGTCAATACCAAATAACTACTAATAAATTCCTGTTCTTGATCTATAAATTTAAGTTTATAGTTGCTGCCGCTGTTGGCTAATGCTTGCATTTCCTTTTTATATTGACTTCTTTGCAAAATATAGCAAGCTATATCAATATCATCTGGTGGACTTGTTGCAATTGTTAAGGAATTTTTAGGTGTAGGGGGGCCAATAAAACTCATTTGTTGTTCGCTTATTGCATTTTTTACCATTACCTCATTAATGGACTCTACTAGTTCATCCGCAACAATATTTTGCTTTTTTTCCTTATCAATCGTACTCTCTAGCTGCTCATACAGGGGCGGAATAAATTCTTTTGCCAAATAGGTGCTTAATGCATCCACAATTTTTAACTCAGCCAAGCTTGCTGAGAGCAGTAGATCGCCATTAATATCGTTAGCACCGACTGAATCAACTGCTACCGTTAATGCTTCCGTTTCGATTTTCTGCACTGGCATAGTCGCCGCTACTTGTGTTGTGTTTTTTTCTACAGAGGGCAGCTCACTAGTCAAGAAAATTTGCTGTTTACCTTGTGTTCGGCTTGCATAAGCAGTAACGTCCTGTGGTTTATAAACATCAGGCGCACCTTTTCTATACTCCCAAAGAAAAAAGCTAATATTAATCAGTAAAATAAAAAAACAAAGCAGTTTCACTAGTCGATAACCACAAGCCCTTGCATCACCAACTCCAAATCAATAATGGCATCTAGGCCTAATTTTTTTTGCAATACCATCGCATCTCCGCCTGCTAAAATGAGTTGTACACTACTATTATACTGAGCCATTCCCATTTCTATAAATCCTTTTACCGCTGCAAAACAACCATTATAAATACCTGCTTCAGTATAATCAGCTAAGCCTAAAGGGTGTTCTTCAGTACTGATGTTTAAAGCAAAAGTGCCTTGCTGTAGTGCTTGCTGCATTAATATCAGGCCAGGCATAATCATGCCACCTAAATGCGTGCCCTGTGCATTGACAATATCTAAAGTAATCGCAGTACCACAACTAACAACACAAAAAGAGCCATTATATTGATGGAAAGCACCTATCATCGCTAACCAGCGATCTACACCTAGCTTATGCGGTATTGAATAAGCATTAGTAATACCTTTAGCATAAAGTGTGGCTTGAATTTCAAAAATGTGTAGGTTTGGCCATAAATGATTAACTGCGGCAATAAGTTGCTGTTTAATACGCGTAGAACTTACGCAAGCTAAACGCAGACTTTTAGGCTTATCCAGTACTTGCCAAGCCTTTATTAATTCAGCTTGAATACTACCGTGAATATGAATAATAGCCTGTGTTTCTCCCAATCTCCCTGCCTGCTCGGTATTCCATTTTAATCTGCTATTACCAATATCAACCAGTAAGATCATGAGCGTCGAAAACTCACTTCACCGGCAGCAAAACTTTGCACCTTACCAGCTTCAGTCTCCAATAATAGTAAACCATTATCATTAATGCCTATTACAGTACCATCTATTTTATTGCTTCCCATAAATAAGCTCACTTGGTGGCCTTGCATACAGTCATATTGCCGCCAAGCATCACAATATTGTGCAAAAGCTTGCTGTGTATACTGGTGAGTTATCGTCAGTAATTGCTCCAGCAGAGTCACGACCAGTTGCTGGCGCGATATAGGCTGTACAGGTGCAGAAGAGTCAGACTGCTGTTGATAGTATTTTTGAATTTGTTGCAAATCAATCCAATCTTGCTCTATCCTGGCAGCATCTTCAGTATCAACGTATAAATTAAGCCCTAAGCCAATAACAGCACTACAGGGGCCATCCGTCTCTCCCGAAACTTCCACCAAAATACCGCCTAATTTTTTTTGCTGCCAATAAATATCATTGGGCCATTTCAAACCAACATCTTGAATACCATGAATTTTAAGAGCCTCGATCACCGCAACACCAATCGCCAAACTTAGTCCAGATAAACTCGCGGGGCCTTCTGCAAAGCGCCACAGAATGGAACAGTAAATATTACTACCAAATGGAGATACCCATTGTCGACCACGGCGACCGCGACCTGCTGTTTGTTGTTCCGCCAGACAAACAATCCCTGTTTTTTCAGGATGAACATAAGTTAGTGCGGCTAAATGACTATTAGTAGAATCAATTTGATCATGTAGTTGTAAATCAGTAATTAAATGCCTACTCGCCACATCAAGTGATTTTAACAAGAGCTGCTTATCGAGCAATTCAATTGCCTGAGCCAAACGATAACCTTTACCGCTCACTGCTATAATATTTATACCTAGATCTTCTAATGTATTTATTTGTTTCCAAATAGCGGTTCTGCCAACCTCTAGCCGTTCTGCCAGATCAGGCCCAGAATGAAACAAGCCATCAGCTAAAATTTGGAGAATTTTTTTTTGTTTTTCTGAAAATTGCATAAGTATATTTAGATTTTCCTTGTTAAATTACATACTCCCAGTATTCACTTAATGCTCTCCTTATTGTCGGATGCTCAAAGTCTAATTCCTCTTGCTCAAGGCACCAATTTAAGTACATCATTATCGCTTGTCTTTGTGCATGATTTAATATTGCCAGCCTCGATGTTGCATAATCATCGAGCTGTATTAAATAAAAGATTGGATCATCTACTTTATTGCTAAGGCTTGCTTGAACATACGCAGGTAAATGAAACCTCATACCGTCTGCATCAAAAAAAGCAAGGCTGCTGTGACATTTCTGCAACTCATCGCAACTAAGCCGGCTCCAATCTTCCTTCTCGTCTCTGCTACAACTTCTTCTCTGCACTTCCGTGGACTCATAGTTGTCAATCGCTTGGGCCTCCCATAAGCCAATACCATTACCAAGAGTCACCTTAGAAAATGCAGCCTTTATTTCATTAGAAACATTTTCTTTGTCCATAAGAACCTAACAATGTATTAACTGCCTTTTTGCTCACGAACTTGCTGCATTTGACGCTTCACCACATGCTTGATCAATAACTCCCTATCTTGTTCTTTGATTTGCGTGTATTCCATACCAACAACATAAGGAAATTCATCATCATGCACTTCATTTTTACGGCAATAAATAATCTTCCCGTAGCTAACAATAACAGCCATACATGAAGCTAATAATATCCTGACTTCTAAATAATCCCCTTCAGAAAACTGCTGCGCACAATCAAAAGCGACCCCGGAAGCACTTAAACTGACATTATGCGGCCGTTGTTCCACCATATCATTGCCTTCCATTAAGATAGTCCGTGCCAATAAATTGATCTTGTTATCCATGATTTTTAGATATTCAGCAATATCAGAATCACTACGCTCGATTCTATTAAAAATAATTTTCGATTCTTGGCTTAAAATATCCAAAGCGGCAGCCAAAGAACAATTATTTAATAGCTCACCAGCCATCTCTGGACCACCATGGATAGAATCAGGAGCAACTTGCTTATAAAATAAGTTGATTTCATCATCAATCCTAAAGAAACGTCTACGTTCGTCTACTTGCGAAACATCATGGCTCATTTTCGTTTTCCTTAATATTAACTACTTTGGAACGCGCACGAAATAATTTAGACAACTCACAGGTCTTTTTATTTCATGCCCATTCTTATTCTTGTAATTCTTCCAACCGTTGTTCAAAATTTAGTGTTGGATCATCTTGCACCAATACAACTTCAACACGCCTATTTTTGGCTCTGTTAGCACTGGAATTGTTCGGTACTAAAGGCTCAGTATCTGCATGCCCTTCCACAACCACACGTTTTGGATCCAGTTTTTTATTTTTAAACATAAATTCTGCAACAGTTACTGATCGTCCCGAAGATAACTCCCAGTTTGAACGGTACCAATCTGTCGAAATAGGAATATCATCCGTATGCCCTGCCACCAAAATTTTGCCTTTAGCATTCACAACTGATTGTACTATTCTCTGCATAACGGGTTCAAAACCTGCTTTTAAAATGGAAGTCCCTGATGCAAAAGAGCCTTTTTCATTAATACGAATAATAATTTTTAAGTTTTGCGTTTCAACTGTGACTAAACCTTTAGCAATATCATCCTTTAAGGTTTCAATAATTTTTTCAGCTTCACTTTTTACGTTCTCCAAAGCTTCTTCCATAAGCTCTTTTTTCATCTCTTCTTTTTGTTCTGCAGTGACTTCCAAGGTGTTGGTCATTTGAGTAGTTGATTGTTTGACTTCTTCAATCGCAGTTGCTTCAGTAGAAGCCGGTGAAAAATGTTGCGCAATAATGCTGGTCCCCATCGGCGTTTCATAAGCTGCTATATCACGCTGCACACCAAAAGCATTTTCCATAGATTCTGACATTTTCTTAAATTTCTTTGCATCCATGGTGGCAAAAGAAAGCAATAACACAAAGAAACACATCAGCAACGACATTAAATCAGCAAAGGTTGCCAACCAAAGCGGGGCTCCTGCTGGGGGGCATTTGGGACAATCATCTGCCATGGCTACTCTCCACCGTCAGTTTTACGTTTTTTCTCAGAAATATAAGAGTTAAGTAAAGTTTCCAATACTTTCGGATTCATACCTTCTTGAATCCCAGAAATAGTTTCTAAAATCAGCTCTTTATTAGTACGCTCATACAATAATACATAAGCTAATTTATCTACCATCGGCAAAGCAAAGCAGTTAGCGACCATCGCACCATATAAAGTGGTCAATAATGCTACCGCCATTGCTGGACCAATACTGGCTGGGTCTGACATGTTAGCCAACATTTGCACCAAACCCACCAACGTACCAATCATCCCCATTGCTGGTGCCAAATCACCAACGCCTTTCCACATATCTTGACCCGTTTCATTACGGCTCACCATCTGATCAATTTCTTGTTGCAACATCTTTCTAACAAAAGTAGGCTCATGACCATCAACACACAAACCAATGCCTTTTTTCATAAAATCATTAGAAATTTCTTCGCCTTCTAATGCAAGCAAACCATTTTTTCTAGCAACATCCGCTAAACGTACTGCATCTTCAATCAACGCGACCGGATCTTCTTTTTTATTTAAAAAAGCCTTCCCTAAAATACCAAATGAGCGTAGAAAATCAGCTAAAGGGATACGCATCAAACTCACCCCAAATGTACCACCAATTACAATCAACAGTGAAGGCACATTCACAAACAGCATGACATCCCCACCCGTAGCGATGGCGGCAACGATAATCCCAATACCTAGTAAAAATCCGACTAAGGAAGCAATATCCACAAATAACCCTCTCGCTAAAAGCTTTTTTATAATTTTAAATACGCACGCAAAATATACTTCGCATGGTAATGAATGCGCGAAGTATAACTACTTTACGGTAATAAAATCTAGTAGATAGGAATTTTAGCCGCGATGAGTTAACTCTTAGAACGCAGCTAAAAATCCTACTTAGGAACGAAGGTTTAACAATACCCTCGATCCTTACAATTTACTGCAGTAGTAGCTTTTGACCAATACTACTTAATGAATGAGCAAAGCTTGCTCCCATTTTTCCTACTAAACGATCTAGCAGGCGCTCTTGTACGGTAAAGTTAACCCGCTTTTTAGCACCAATAATATCGCTAGCAACACTATCGTCATTACCAAAATCATCCGCCAAACCAAGTTTTACGCCTTGTTCTCCCGTCCAAACCAAACCAGAGAAGATTTCATCATTATCAGCCAAACGATCACCACGGCCTTCTTTTACGGCACTGATAAACTGTTGATGTACTTGTGCCAAGACTTGTTCCATATATTTTTTCTCATCTGCATTGGCAGGTGAAAAAGGGTCCATTAAGGCTTTATGTGCACCTGCTGTTACCAAGCGACGCTCCACTCCTAGCATTTTCATGGTATCAACAAAACCAAAGCCATCCATAATCACCCCAATTGAGCCAATCAGACTGGAAGGGTTAACAAAGATTTTATCAGCAGCAGCAGCAATAAAATAACATCCTGAGGCACAAATATCTGAGGCCACGGCATAAATTGGCATCTCGGGATGTTCTGATTTTATTTTGCGAATCTCATTAAAGATATAAGATGACTGCACAGGGCTGCCACCTGGGCTATTCACATGTAAAATAATACCTTTGGTATTTTCATCCTTCACCGCAGATCTTAGAGCCGAAATGATAGCATTAGCATTTGCTGACTTATCTTCAGCAATTACCCCAGAAATATTAATAATAGCAGTATGCCCTGCCTCACTATCACTGCTAAAACTACTTTTTAATGATGGGTACATACCTATGCCCAACACCACCGCAAGATAAATAAACATCAGGCTTTTAAAGAAAATACTCCAACGGCGGGTTTTTCTCTGCTCATCAATAGCAGCAAAGGCAAGTTTTTCTATTGCTTCTCGCTCCCAACCATCCTTAGCATTCTTTGCTTGAGTACGTGGTTCATCCCACTGATTTTCACTCACTTTTATTCTCCTGTTATAAATCTATGTAATTTTCTTTTAAAACTGAGGCAGGAGGGGCTTTTAAGCCGCGACCTGAAAAATCGCGGCTAAAAGCCCCTCCTACAATATAGCAGTGTATTTTATACCACTCTTATATAAGAAAATATGGGCTAGCTGGCAATAATTCAACTTTACTTTTCATTATCCAACAAAGTTTGCAAATCAGCCGGCAAAGGTGCGACTAACTTCAAAACCTCACCACTGACAGGATGGGCAAACTGTAATTTTTCTGCATGCAAAAACAAACGCTTATATCCACGCTGCCTAAATTCTTTATTCACTGAATTTTCAGTATAACGTTCATCCCCTACAATCGAGTGCCCCAACCAAGCAGCATGTACCCTGATTTGATGGGTGCGACCTGTTAACGGGGCCGCAGTCACCAAGGTTGCATTTGCAAACATTGTGACCCGTTTAAATATAGTTTGTGATGGTTTACCTGCCGAACTAATCTTAACCATACGCTCCCCCCCTTGACTGACATTTTTTAATAAAGGTTGATCAACCAGCAGTTTCTTCTGCTCCCACTGCCCTACTAGCAATGCCAAATAGCTTTTTTTAACCCCATCACCCCGAAAATATTCATGTAAAGTACGTAAAGCACTCCGTTTTTTAGCAATAATTAAACACCCAGAAGTATCTCGATCAATACGATGCACCAATTCTAAAAAACGATTTTCAGGACGTAATTCACGCAAAGCTTCAATCACTCCTACGTTAATGCCGGAGCCACCATGCACTGCAAACCCTGCAGGTTTATTAATGACTAAAATAACATCATCTTCAAATAAAATATCCTTTTGCAAACTCGCTTTCAGATAGGCTGGTGCAGGTACTGACTCTTGTTTTTCTGCAACGCGTACAGGCGGTACTCGCACAATATCACCCAAAATTAATTTACGCTTGGCAGCACAACGCCCCTTATTTATGCGCACTTCACCCTTACGAATAATGCGATAAATGCGACTTTTGGGCACACCTTTCAATATTTTTAATAAAAAATTATCGATTCGCTGTCCTTCTTCAGCATCGGTGATTTCAATAAAACGAACTTGAGGTACTGCTTGGTTATTATCTGATTTCATCCTTACATAATAGTAGAATTCATAAGCACATTCTATAAGTTAATTTCTTTAATCCACGTTACAGGTTATAATCCCTCAGTTATAGAAGTAAATTTACTTTATTGCTATGCCGTGACTTTAATTTACATTACCATTGACCACTATACCAACAAACCTAGTTTTTCTTATGTTGCGGTCAATTGGAACAGTCATAACTAATGTTAATAACGTAAACGTATTTTATAGTACGTTATTAACAACAAATTTTAGGGTTTTTTTGCTCAACCCATGATGAGCGATATTCGACCTAGTAATAAAGGCCGAACGATACGATAAGGCTGGCTATATGTGCCTTTCAAACCAAACTGTATAAAATGTTGATAACATCGCACCAGTTGAGCATTCAGCTCCTGAACATGTGCTTTCAACCATACAGTATTGAATGATTTGCTTGTCCGTTACAAGCTTCCGTTAACCAAACGGCACTTGAATACGACAACTAAGGGAGCTGGAAATAAATAATCGTCCGATATTGGGTAGGATTTTTGTTTGTCTTTGGTGGTGTCGTAACGGGCGCGTAGCAAGCTACGTAACTGTTACGACACCGCTAAAGACGGACAAAAAGACCAACAAGATTGGATGATTATTTTTTTCCATCTCCCTAAGCCTGGCTCTCACGTATCTTCAGCACGGATCTAACTAGGTCAAACAAGGAATTAATTTAATGAAAAGAATGCTGATCAACGCGACGCAGCCCGAAGAACTGCGTGTTGCATTGGTAGACGGTCAAAAGCTTTATGATTTTGACATTGAACACCCTTCACAAGAACAAAAAAAATCTAATATATATAAAGGTATCATCACCCGTATAGAACCAAGCCTAGAGGCTGCTTTTGTTAATTATGGTGCTGATAAACATGGATTTTTACCTCTGAAAGAGGTTTCACCTACTGCGGTACACTCTGATGACCCCAACCTTAGTCGCGCTAAAATCAAAGAGCTACTGAAAGAAGGCCAAGAAGTTATCGTCCAAATAGAAAAAGAGGAACGCGGCAATAAAGGCGCAGCCCTAACGACATATATCAGTTTGGCAGGGACGTACTTGGTCTTAATGCCAAACAATCCTAAAGCAGGTGGTATTTCACGACGGATTGAAGGTGAAACTCGTAATGAATTACGTGATGCGATGGCAGGCCTTGAAGTCCCTGAAGATATGGGGCTTATTGTGCGCACAGCTGGTTGCGGCAAAAGCACAGAGGAGCTACAGTGGGATTTAAACTACTTGCTCCAGCTTTGGGAAGCGATTGATCGCTCCTCTAAAGAACAAAATAACCCCTTTCTTATTTTTCAAGAAAGCAACGTTATTATTCGCGCTTTACGAGATCATTTACGTGCTGACATTGATGAAATTCTTATCGATAAAGAATCATCATTTAAACTAGTGCATACTTTCTTAAAGCAAGTGATGCCACATTACCTGAATAAAGCCAAGCTTTACAGTGATGATGTACCACTCTTTAATCGCTACCAAATTGAATCACAAATTGAAACGGCTTATAGTCGTGAAGTAGCACTACCATCAGGTGGTGAACTGGTTATAGATCACACTGAAGCACTCACTTCAATTGACATTAACTCCGCACGTGCGACTAAAGGGAGCGATATTGAAGAAACTGCCCTAAACACCAATCTTGAGGCTGCCGATGAAGTAGCGCGCCAACTAAGATTGCGCGATCTTGGTGGTTTATTTGTGATTGATTTCATTGACATGCTGGCCAATAAAAACCAACGTGCTGTGGAAAACAGATTACGTGATGCGTTAAAAATAGATCGTGCTCGTGTACAGACCAGCCGTATCTCGCGCTTTGGCTTATTAGAAATGTCACGCCAACGCTTGCGCCCTTCACTAGGTGATACCACACAATTAACTTGCCCACGCTGTAATGGTCAAGGTGAAATTCGTAATGTGGAATCAGTCGCATTATCAGTGCTACGTATCCTTGAAGAAGAAGCGATGAAAAGTGGCACTGAAAAAGTTATCGCACATTTACCCATTGAGTGCGCCACCTTTTTACTCAATGAAAAGCGCCCTTCCATTGATCAAATTGAATCTCGCTTAAAAGTTCGTATCATTGTTTTACCAAGTAAACATTTAGAAACACCTGCGTATGATATTGAGCGCATCAAGTCTAAAGATGATGATGGTAGTGCTGAAATAGCGAGTTACACGCAAATAAAAGCAGAAGAAACTAACGCTCCAGATTTTGCCAAGCAAACCGCCCCCAAATCCGATCAGGCTGCTATTAAAGAATTTCTACCTGATGCTCCCGCTCCAGTACAAAATAAAAAGAACTCGGCCAGTTTAATTAGTCGTTTCTGGGATAAGCTAGTAGGCAGCAGTGCAACAGAGGGGGAAACAGCAACACCAGAGCCTTCCTCTCAAGAAAAGACTAGCAAGCCAACTGATAAAGCACGTACTGAGAAAAATAACAATAATCGCAGAAATTCTAATAACCGTAGAAATCGCAACAGAAACACCAATCGCGATCGCCCGAATACGCAAAATAACACCCCCCAGGGGAATAACAAAGCTCAGAATACTGAAACCCCTTCTTCTACACAACAGGAGCCAGCGACAAAGCCAGTCGAAAAAAATGTAACTGAAACTGATTCTAAGGAAAAAAATCAACCCAAAAAACAAAACCGTAGAGGCTACAATCGCAACTCTAGAACTATCAATGGTAGCGTACAAACAAAGAAAAATAGCGAAAATACCCAACAAAATACTGCCGATTCAAATACAGCCAACAAAACTGAACAAAAAACAGTTGAGTCAACTAGTCATTCTGAACCTCAGTCTTATGCTGCAAACTACCAAAAAACTTTTTCTTCAATAAAAGCGAGTGAATCACCCGCACCTGAAGCAACCATAACTAAAAAAGCAGTTATTAGCGATAAAGCAGAAGATTAACTAAAACATTTACTGCTCCCACAAAAAAGGGCAAGGTATTGAAATGCCTTGCCCTTTTTTTATATTTCGCATACCCTGCATAAGCATAATTAACAACCACACAAATAATAATATTTTCCTTTACTATCAATTAATTAAGAAAAACAAAGCCAAAAAATTTGCAACAAAAACTCACTCGCTATATTTAGCTTAACATTCATGCTATTATAATGAGATTTTTCAGATTATTTAAAAGAGACACATGGCAAAAGAAGACCAGATTGAAATGGATGGCACCATTACCGAAACCCTCCCTAACACAATGTTTAGAGTTGAATTAGAGAATGGACATGTCATTACCGCACATATTTCCGGAAAAATGCGCAAGCATTACATTCGTATTTTAACGGGTGATAAAGTTAAAGTTGAAATGACACCTTACGATTTGAGTAAAGGACGTATTACATTCCGTATGCGCTAAGATAACACTTAGCGCATAATCAAAGGCTGATTAATTTTTTTCAGGAACAGTCAACTGTTTACTAGTGATGGTAAATTCCAAGTTATCATCTTGAACAATGACATGCACATGCCCACCTTGGTCCAGCTTGCCAAATAACAAATCATTTGCTAACGGCTTTTTGATTTTTTCCTGAATCAAGCGTGCCATCGGCCTTGCCCCCATTTTAGGATCGCAGCCATGCTCTGCTAACCAGAGCCTGGCTTCTGCATCCAAACTAAAGGTTACATTTTTCTCTAGTAACATAGTTTCTAGTTCAAAAATAAACTTATCCACTACAAATCCAACCACTGAAATATCTAACGGGCTAAACTGAATAATAGCATCTAGGCGATTTCTAAATTCAGGTGAAAATGACTTTTCCACAACACGCATACTATCACTAGAGTGCTCTTGCTGCGTAAAACCGATCGAAGCACGACTCCCTTCTTCCGCTCCTGCATTAGTCGTCATCACTAGAATAATATTTCTAAAATCAGCTTTACGACCATTGTTATCCGTTAAGGTTCCATGATCCATTACTTGCAGCAAAAGATTAAAAACATCAGGATGTGCCTTTTCCACCTCATCCAACAGTAAAACTGCATGTGGGTGCTTACTAACCTGCTCAGTTAACAAACCGCCCTGGTCATAACCCACGTACCCAGGGGGAGCTCCTATCAAGCGTGATACCGTGTGACTCTCCATATATTCCGACATATCAAAACGAATTAACTCAACCCCCATCAGCTTGGCCAATTGCTTGGTAACCTCAGTCTTACCCACTCCCGTCGGACCGGCAAACAAAAATGAACCAATGGTTTTCGACACATCTCGCAAACCAGCTCGTGATAAAGTAATCGCAGAGGACAACGCAGCAATAGCCTCATCTTGACCAAATACCAGCATCTTCAAATTTTTCTCAAGATTCTTTAATTTATTCTGATCATTCGTTGAAACTGATTTTGTAGGAATACGGGCAATTTTTGCCACAATTTCTTCAATTTCATGTACATCAATCAAAGTATTGCGCTCACCTTCTGGCAATAAACGCTGTCTGGCTCCCGCCTCATCAATGACATCAATTGCCTTATCAGGCAGGAACCGATCGGTAATATGACGTGCGGATAACTCTGCTGCTACTCGCAAACCTTCTACGCTATACTTCAAGTCATGATGCTCTTCAAAACGACTTTTCAAGCCTTTTAAAATCTGAAAAGTCTCATCAATAGTAGGCTCAATCACATCTATTTTCTGAAAACGCCTTGCTAAAGCATGGTCTTTTTCAAAAATACCACGGTATTCTTGGTAAGTCGTAGAACCAATACAGCGTAACTCCCCAGAAGCCAATGCAGGCTTAAGCAAATTAGAAGCATCCATCACACCACCTGACGCTGAGCCAGCACCAATAATAGTATGAATTTCATCAATAAATAAAATTGCATTTTCTTCTTTTTGCAATTGCGCCATCAGTGCTTTCAAACGCTTTTCAAAGTCACCGCGATACTTGGTACCCGCAACCAAAGAACCCAAATCTAAAGAATACACCACGCAACCGTGTAAAATCTCTGGAATATCTTCTTCCACGATCTTCTTCGCCAAACCTTCAGCAATCGCCGTCTTACCGACCCCCGCCTCACCCACTAATAATGGATTATTTTTACGTCGTCGACACAACACCTGTACAGTACGTTCGACCTCATGAGTACGCCCAATTAAAGGGTCAATTTTGCCAGCCAATGCTGCCTTATTCAAATTAACCGTATATTTATCCAACGGACTTTCTACCGCCTCTGGTTCCGCAGTGCCTGCATTTTCTTTATGCTCGGCAGCACCTTCTTCAGTACGCGACATCCCATGCGATAAATAATTAACCACATCAAAGCGCTGAATATCTTGTTTATTTAATAGATAAACGGCATGCGAATCTTGCTCACTAAATAATGCTACCAATAAATTAGCACCATCCACTTCTTTTTTATCCGATGCCTGCACATGAAATACTGCCCTTTGTAGAACACGCTGAAAACCTAAAGTAGGCTGCGTTTCTCGATGCGCGGTATCAGATAACAAACTGATACTCTCATCAATATATTGAGTCAATTCACCACGCAAAGTACCAATATCACAATCACATATTGTTAACACTTGTACCGCAGTCGCATTATCTAACAATGCTAACAATAAGTGTTCTACAGTAATAAATTCATGGCGCTTTTCATGCGCCGAAACAAATGCTAAATTTAATGTTACTTCCAAATCTTTACTCAACATATTAAAGCTCCTTATGCTTCTTCCATCGCACACATCAATGGATGTTGGTGCTCACGCGAATAATTATTGACGATCTCAACCTTGGTTTCTGCCACATCTTTAGAAAATAACCCACAAATACCCTTACCTTGCGTATGCACACGCAACATAACTTGCGTCGCTTCTTCTTCAGACATGGCAAAAAAATCGACTAAAATCTCAATGACAAAATCCATCGGGGTAAAGTCATCATTCAGCAACAATACTTTAAATAGGGGCGGCTTTTTTAATTTAGGCCTAGCCTCTTGTACCGCCAAACCATCATCTTGATCTCTGGAGGGGTTAAAATCACTCATCTTTCTCTACACTTTAAAATAAAAAATTAATTAAGGGACGTGCATGGAATAACACCCCGAAGTTATCACGCAGGATTTTTGTACCAGCAAGGATGATCTCATGAGGCGCATAGTTATTCTACGCAACGAATGAGACCATCCTTGCTGGTACAAAAAGACTCGTTAGAAATCGGGAGGTTGTTTCATGCACATTCCTAAATATACTGTCATTAAATATTGAGGTGAAATCCTCAATTTCAATTGTTATTAAAGTATAATAGCTCTAAATTGATTATACGACAGCCCTTTTTTAACAAAATGGATAAATTATGGTTTGGAAGCCGCATGTAACGGTTGCAGCTATTATTGAGCACGAACAGCGCTACCTTTTAGTAGAAGAAGAAACCGCACAAGGACTCGCGTTTAATCAGCCTGCAGGGCATTTAGAGCCTGGTGAAAGCTTGATTGATGCGGTAAAGCGTGAAGTCAATGAAGAAACTGCTTGGCAATTTACCCCTGAGTCAGTTCTCAGCATTCAACTCTGGCGCAAACAAGTAGATGCTTCTAGTTTTTTAAGGGTTTGCTTTATCGGCCAATGCCATGATCATCAAGCTGAACAAGCACTTGATACCGGTATAATCGCCACCCACTGGTTAACACACGCCGAAATCATTGCCCATAAAGCTCGATTACGCAGCCCTTTAGTGTTAACTACCATAGACCAATACTTAAGCGGCGAACGTTATCCACTTAGCCTATTAAAAACTTTTATAGATTTAGAGTAATGAGTAAAAATATTATCGTCGGCATGTCAGGCGGCGTAGATTCCTCTGTAACAGCAGCGTTATTATTAGAGCAAGGCCATCAAGTCACTGGCGTATTTATGAAAAACTGGGATGAGGATGATGGCACTGATGAGTGTACTGCCCTAACAGACCTCGCAGATGCCCAACAAGTTGCCGACACCTTAGGCATAGAATTAAAAACTGTTAATTTTGCCAGTGAATACTGGGATGAAGTATTTGAAGTGTTTCTGGCTGAATTTGCAGCAGGCCGCACCCCAAACCCCGATATCCTATGCAACAAACATGTTAAATTTAAAGCTTTTTTAAATTATGCTGTAGAAGATTTAGGGGCTGAATATATCGCGACAGGTCACTATGCACGCGTTGGCAAACAAAATGGCGAGTTTCAATTATTAAAAGGCTTAGACCCTAGCAAAGAACAAAGCTACTTCCTTTATACCTTGGGACAAGATGCTTTATCTAAAACTTTGTTTCCCATTGGACATTTACATAAAACTGAAATTCGAAAATTCGCAGAAAAATATGGTTTTGCCAACCATCTAAAAAAAGACAGCACCGGCATTTGCTTTATTGGCGAACGTAAATTTAAAGAGTTCCTACAACGCTACTTACCTACCCAATCTGGCGAAATGCGCACGCCTGAAGGCCAATACATTGGCCAGCACTCAGGCCTAATGTACTACACTTTTGGTCAGCGCCAAGGGCTTGGTATTGGCGGCGTAAAAAATGCCCCCGATGAACCGTGGTACGTTCTCGACAAAGACCTAGATAACAATATCCTCATTGTTGGCCAAGGGCATGACCACCCTTTAATGCTACATGATGTTTTAGAGGCTAGCCAACTCGACTGGTGTAGCAATAAGCTACCAAAGGAAACCATTCAATGCACTGCTAAAACACGTTATCGCCAAGCCGACCAAGCTTGCCAAGTTATTCCCTTATCAGCAGATAAAGTAAAAGTTATTTTTACTGAACAACAACGTGCTATTACCCCAGGTCAATCCGTGGTTTTTTATGATGCCGATACTTGCTTAGGTGGCGGCATTATTGAAACTAAGTACAATATTGCCACTGGTACTAAATAATTTTGTAAGGTTTAATACTGCACATCGACTTATGTGCAAGTTTTTACAATATGCAATATCATTGCTTCATTATAAATATCAAACAACAAGGAAAATATTATGAAAATAGCTAATAAAACTAAATTTGCCATCGGAACCTCTTTAATTGCAGGTCTTACTGTTGGCTGTGCAGGCAACAATCCATTTGCTCAAGATGATTTAGCCGCAGGTTATAAAAATGAAGCTAAAGCAACAACCGAACACGGTATCGATAAAATGAAAAGTGGTACCTGTGGTGAAGGTAAGTGTGGTGGTCAAATGACAGAAAAAGCTAAAGTTGCTGAAGAGGATACAAAAAAAGCAATGGAAGGTAAGTGTAGTGAGGGCAAGTGTGGTGGTAATAAATAGTGTATCTGCATATTATTAAGCATTTTAACTGAACTTCCCCACTTGTTGGAAACCAACCTACTGGCACACACCTAACAGTATTAGCACCCACAGAATATTGGGTTACGCTTTCTGCACTATGCTGGAAAAAATAACCCAACCAGCGCTGACTCTATGTTGTCATTTCATCAATAAAACGTTAAATTTCAGGCTACGCACTTAAGACGGGACACCGTAGGCTGGGTTAGATTTTTTAACGAAGTAAAAAAACGTAACCCAGCAAAGCCCCGTATACGTAAAATGCTGGGTTACGTTATCTGCGCTTCGCTAGATAAGCTAACCCAGCCTACATTTTTGTCCCGTCTTAAGTTGGTAGCCAAATTTCACATTTGCTTTCTGAGTGCGAGACTTGAATTACTAAGCTATGAGCTAACTAATTCTATAGCTTTTAAAAGTCGCTCAAAGCTACTCTTGCTGTATTGCTCTGTTTCAGCCATCAGCGCAACACCCTTTTGATTGTCTTGGCTTTTATCACCAAAAATAGAAATAGCAGAGCGTAATGAGGTATGTACTTTTTTATGGTCTTCAGATATTTTAGAAACTTCCCGCTGTTTATCTAACAGAATGCCCTTCACAGCTTGAGAAAACCACGCTCCAAAGCGACAGTTGAGGTGATCTACAATATCAACCTTTTCCTCATTCATAAAGGCATGATAGCCATCAATTTTCAAACACATATGGTCAATTTTACCAATACCGACATTGGTCGTATTCGTGACATAAAATGTTTTTTGGGTGATATTATGAGAATCATGAGATATATCCATCAGTGAGTCACTAAAAGAATTAATAATCTCCATGATCGATGTTGATTCATCTTTAAATATCTGACTAATTTCAGTCATCTTCTTTGAATTTTCTTTTAAAGCATTGATGTTGACTTCAACTTCTTGAGTGGCACTTTGGGTATGTTGTGCGAGGCTGCGCACTTCATCTGATACCACCGCAAAACCACGTCCATGCTCACCCGCTCTCGCTGCTTCAATAGCTGCATTTAGTGCTAATAAGTTAGTTTGATCCGAAATACCTGTAATAAGATTAATAATATTATTAATTGAAGTAACGCTATCATTTAGCGATGTCGAATTATCATTAAGACGCCCTGTGTATTGCTGAATATTTTTAATTGATTTTAAAAGTGTAGATGTTTTATCTGTTAGGCCACCAATACGACACACTGTCGCTTCATTAAGCACGTTAATTTCAGAAAGTTTTGATACATTTTTTTCAATAGATCTCTGAAGAAAATGGGTACCGTCAGTGTAGCTATTTAATACCAAGTCCAATATATCAACTTTATTTTTAAGTAATTTATTTGATTGCTGGCTATCTTTTAATTGTTCCTCAAGTAAGTGAATACTATTTTGTAATGCCTCATTTTTATTTTCAAGGTCATTTATCGCTTTTGCATGCGCTTGTTGTAGAGCGGCAATCTTTTTATCTCCAAACATAAGCAATCCCTTTGGTTTCTGAATTCAATATTAGAGTGTAACTCACATGGTAAGCGAACTAGTTGCAACTTGCAACTTGCAACTTGCATAAAGTCTAGCTGATGATCATATTCAATACATCATAAAGGAAGAGACCAATAAGCTATTATCAATAAAACATCTCACCAAAATTTCCCAAGCCTATAAAGTCGCGCCAAATCATCAGGTGATGCCCCAAAAAAATAGCGCAACCGCATAATCCACATTAGAAAAATTGTACGCCAAACACCAAAATACTCCCAACGCCTTGCAGAGCTTTTAACTTTTGCCGTAATACAATAAGGGCGCGCTAATTTTTTCAATTGCTTACTTATCGCAATATCCTCCATTAAAGCAATTTCAGGAAAACCACCCAATTGCTGAAAGATGGAGCGTTTAACAAATATTACCTGATCACCCGTCGCAATCCCTGTTAAACGCGAACGCCAATTCATCATCAATGCAATGATATTTAGCATGGAATGCTGACCAAGCAACTGCATATCAAATCGTCCCCATAGTTCTCCAGCTATGATACCTTGCTGAATTAGTTCTAATGCTTGTTCTGGCAAGTAAGTATCCGCATGTAGAAAAACCAAAATCTCTCCCGTAGCATAACTTGCACCTGTATTCATTTGTACCGCACGCCCTTTATTGGAGCAAATAAACTGATCGACTAGTGCGGCAGAATCATTCTGGGTATTATCAGTACTCCCACCATCAGCAATAATGATTTGGCAGTGTGTGCGAAGGGCTTGTAACGTTAATAATAAATCAGTTATTCCCTCTGCCTCATTTAAAGTAGGAATAATAATGCTAAACTCCGACATTTCAATGCCTAGAATAAAATTTATTCTGCTTACGAAACTGAACTGCTATCCAATAATCCACGCTAACAAATCGCCCTGCACCTGAAAACAGCAACATCGCCAACATAATGGCATAGGTCACTGCAAACTCGACACCATTATTTAAAATGACAAAACTCCCTTGGTCAGTTAACCAAGTATAATCACCATATTGCTGCAGAATCTCTTTAGCACGCGCCAAGCGTTCAGCGGCCGCAATTGTTCGATCCGTAGCAAACAAACCAGCACCATCAGCTATCGCTAACCAACCATTACGTAAATGTACAGTACCTGCTGCAACCATCATAGTGACAAACAGTGGCATAGAAACCCAACGCACAGCAAAACCTAATAATAAACAGACTGCCCCAATTAATTCCGTAGCGGTTGCCAAACCAGCCATCAGTACAGGCAAAGGCATACCCAATCCCCATTCAGAATTGCCAAACCAAGCAACCGTATCATCAAAGTTGTTAAATTTTTGTATGCCAGCCATCCACATAATGGGCGCCAAATAAAGCCGCACAAATAAAGGGCCTAAAAAATTGACAGCACGTGTAAAATCCAAATAATCCTGTAGTTTATTAAAAAATTTAATCATAAATATATTTCCTTATTTCACAAGATCAAACAATGGTACAGGCTTAGGGATGTACACGAAATCTTATTAATTACTGCGGCGTTTCTACATAAGTACCCAACGACAGCTTATTTACCTGCTTTGCAACAGCAGCCACAAACCGAACAACTAGCTAGGCAACATAAGGGAGATGGAAAAAAATAATCATCCAATCTTGTTGGTCTTTTTGTCCGTCTTTGGCGGTGTCGTAACAGTTACGTAGCTTGCTACGCGCCCGTTACGACACCACCAAAGACAAACAAAAATCCTACCCAATATCGGACGATTATTTATTTCCAGCTCCCTTACCAAAAAACTGCCGATAGCACAATGCGGCTACCAACTTAAGACGGGACATACGACAGGAGTGAAATCGCTTTAGCTATT
>CAZXJK010000015.1:0-21843 GCA_964640895.1 uncultured Methylomonas sp. | reverse complement strand
ACGGACAAAAAAACCAGTAAAGATGGATGATTATTTATTTCCAGGTGCCTAAGTTAGACTTGGATAGTGAATAATGTTTGTTTCTTAGCTGATTTTACGTATTGTGGTGCTCATATTTACGTTGTACCGCTTCCTCGCGTGCATCATCTATTTCCTGGATAATACTTTGCACATCAGCGCGTTTATTGCTGCCTTTGAAATTCCCTGTTAGTTTTGTTTCGGGGGTCAGCTTACCAGCTTGGTAAATTTTCCAGATCTCTTTTGCGTATTTTTTGTTCAACAGTTCGGGGGCAAAACGCCCAAAATAGGCTGATAGATTATTGACATCACGCTCGAACATTCTTGCTGCATTATTATTTGCTGCTGCATCAACGGCTTGGGGTAGGTCAATAATAACGGGGCCATCAGTATCAATTAGTATATTAAATTCAGATAGATCGCCGTGTACTAAGCCCGCACAGAGCATTCTGACGACTTCTTTTATTAATAGCTCGTGGTATTCCAGTGCTTGTGCATTACTGAGTTCTAGGTCATTCAATCTAGGTGCGGCAGCTCCCTCTGCATCTGTGACCAGTTCCATTAACAGCACGCCTTCAATGAAATTATAGGGTTGCGGTACGCGTACACCTGCACTGGCCAGGCTGTACAAGGCATCCACTTCCGCATTTTGCCAGACCTCTTCTTGTTGCTTGCGTCCATATTGGCTCTTTTTCTCCATCGCACGCGCTTGTCGGCTATTACGTACTTTGCGCCCTTCTTGGTATAGAGCCTGTTTGTGGAAACCACGTTTATTAGCTGCTTTATAGACTTTTGCACAGCGAATTTCACCTTCAGAACGCACAACGTAAACGGCAGCTTCTTTGCCGCTCTTTAGCGGGTGAAGGACTTCATCTATAAAACCATCGAGCACCAGTGCTTCGAGACTTTTCGGGGTTTTCATGATTGTTATTTATACTCTATGCTGAAAATGGGTTTGTTTGGGTTAGGGGTATTATTGAATCCTCATCCCTTAGTATATTTACAGCATTATTATACGCAATAATTATGAGTGCTGTCATAAGCTTGCATACATAAAAAAGCCTCGGTTTAGCGAGGCTTTTTTATGTTAAAGAATAGCGCAGGAGCAAGGGTATTATTTTACTCTCTATAAGCGGATCTTGTGGTAATTTGATGCGCTTCCTGTCGTCAGCACATCCTATGTTAATCCCCTGATGTCAATTAGCCATCAGTCACATAGCGATCAAAAACCATAGTCAGCATTTTTAGTTCGCCTTCTTCAACAAGGCACCAACCTTGGAATTCTATATCTTCCAAAATTCTTTTACCTTTTTCATCCTCAGCCATTTCTGCAAGAATAGTATGTAAAATTTTACCTTCTTCTTTTAAATTTGGTGCGATAGAAAACAAGTGGAAAGCAAAGTCGGTAGCACTTTCATCTAGTTTGCGGACATTCTTTTTACTAAAAGAAGACAGTCCTTCATAGGTTTTCTTCAGCATAAATAATAAATCCGCTTTCTTTCTAATCAGCATTTGTAATGACTTGATTTCATTACCCGAGAAAGTGAAATTAAAAGTAGTTGAATCTACCTCATTCTCATCACATAAGAAGCGCCCTAAAATATAGACAAAGCTATTTTCGGATGCGGTCACAACACTAGCACCTTTAAAGTCCTCTAAGGTGCGTTCATCATCGGCGCGGGTCAAAATGACCACTTCATCTGCTTCTGCAATAGGCCGCATAATAGGGACAAAACCACGGCGCTTAATCATTGCACAGGCTTCAAAAGGCTTGGCAAATAAAATGTCAATACCGACTTCATTAAGCATATCTTGCGCTTGCTCAAAGTGTATTGCTTTTTTCATGCGCCTTTGTAGATAAGTATTAAATAAATACCAGCCTGTCAGTTGTTGTCCTGTTTGTAAACTGGCGACAAAATTCAATTTCTTTTTTACCACTAATTTTTCAGGTGCGCCTGTTGCAGTCTTTTTAATATTGGCATGAATAGGTGCTTGTGGACTGATTGTTTTTTTGTCTCCTGTTTTGGCATCAGTATTACCTGCGACAAAACGGCCTAAACCAGTAATCTTGAACAGCATATTGACCATGCGATTAAGATCTTTGACTTCGACGGTAATTTGCTTTTTTTCCCACTCCTCAAAAATTTTGAGCAGCAAGGATAAGCCCATTGAATTAACACGTTCTATTTTTTTAAATTCTAAAACAACATGCGCTTTTGCTGGCAGGTCACTCAATGACTCTAATGGAACTTTAGCATTTACGTCAATTGAGCCTGCACAATCAAAGCAAAAGGTATTTTTGTTGTCGGATGTTTTTATTATAGTTAGAGAATCTGAAATTGCCATGTGTTAAGCCCTCTCTCTGTTTTGAGCTAGCGGCTCATATTGACTGTGATGAATAAACTGGAAGCCGGAGTTAATGTCCATATCCACTGTGTCTTTTAGATCCCATAATGTGGTGACTTGGGTTCTATGCTGTGGATGGACACGAATTTGGAAATAATGTGATAAACGCCACATCATATATAAACCTGCACCACCAACACCTGCTTCAACCCCTTCATCCATGGCATGCGCCATTTTTTGTAAGAATACCGAGGAAGGTAGCGTGCCCCAGCTGTCAGTAATCATTAAGCCTAAGCGATCTTCACTGAGTGCAATATCAATACGTACCTCTTCATGCTCAGATAATTCACGTGACTCACCTTTCTCATAGTAAGCAACCCCTTTACCATCCCTAGGTGCTGCATAAAGGCTGTTTTCGGTCATTTCATCGAGAATAATTACCAGTGCATCAATATGTTCTTGTGGCACAAAACCTTGATCGGATATCCACGAAACAATTTCCTCCGTGATATACAGTTTATCTTCAGTATGGGTTAATTGGAATTGTCTATGTTGCGGTAAATGCGGCATTAATACGAATAAATCATCATCTGGTGTTTCATGATGTTGACTTAATAAGTGGTTCCAGCCAATTTGATCACAAAAATCACTATTTTTCGGTAAGATCCGACAAATACCATCTTTACTTAAGCGGCCGAGTAAATCAGCAAATTGTTGCTCGGCGATAAAGACCACATACTCTCTGGAAATACGTGGGATAGGGTGATCCCCTTGACGGTAGAAGCTTTCGGTAATGCGGATAATGTCACTAATGTCATCACTGGAACCACTGGAACCACTGGATTCTTGTGAGATACGGTCACTATGGGTCAGTACCATAATACTTACGTCATCATCAAAACTTTCCGTTTCACAATGAATGGCTAATGCTTCCATTAAATACTCTTTAATGGTTTCTGCATCAAGTTCACCACACTGACTTAAAATGTCTTCTAAGCGATCATAACCAAAAGCTTCGCCCGTAGGGGATTCTTCTTCAACCAAGCCATCAGTGAATAAGAACAGCCTATCTCCCACTTCCATTTCGATTTCAATGGCAGATTCAGCATAGTTGGATTCAATATTTTTACCGAGAGGTAAGCCTGATGCTTCCAGCATTTCCCAGTGTTGTTCTTGGTGTCGCCATAGGTAAGGCAATACGTGTCCTGCATTGGCAAATTGTAGTTTCCCTGTTTGCGCGTCAAGAGTTAAACAGTTCATGGTCATTAACAGCGATTGTTGCACGGTCATTAACATGGTTTCGTTTAAGAGGTTTAAAATTTCTGATGGATTGGTAATGCCTTCATGAATCAGCGGATAAACCCCCGCTTTTGCCGCACTCACCATGGTTCCGGCAGCCACCCCATGTCCACTTACGTCACCAATTAAGATGACACTTAAATGCCCTGAAACTTTGTAGTAATCATAATAATCTCCCCCTACCTCACTAGAAGTAAGCAGATTTGCAAAACCTTGCATGCCTGGTAACTCAATTTGAGAATCAGGCAAAATAGAGCGTTGCAAGGTCGCGGCTAAGTCAACCTCATCTTGTAAGCGGTTGGTAATGACTTCCATTTCCGCATGCACACGCTGCAAGTTTTCTTCCGCTTGTTTACGTTCGGTAATATCACTACCCGTTGCCAGAAACATGACGGGTTGTTTAGTTTTAATATCTAAAATCGTGGTGGTATGCCAGATAACATTAATAATCTCACCTGTACTGATTTGTACTTGGGTTTCAATTTCATCGGCAAACTCAACTGCACCACTCATCATTTCGGTGAATAAAGTTTTTAACTCTGTTTGATCACTCTCGGGAATCAATACGTCAAAAAAATTATTACCCGATATTTCCTCGTTGGCCCAGCCTGTATTTTCTTCGGCATATTCATTAAACAAGACAACATTCGCTGAGGCATCAATCCCGATAATAAGAGCTTGTGCGGTGTTGATGACGTTATCGGCAAAGTTTTTCTCTGACTCGGCCTTCAGCATACTGTCTTGTAAACGTTGTACTAAGGGTTGCAACAAGCCCATGCCGAGTAAAGTTAATACCCCAAGGTTAATCATAAATATAAAATTTTGCTTACTTTTAGCACCTGATAACATGGCTTCAGCTTGTCTTTTATAAAAACCGCTGGCTTTATTTAGGGAATCAAGTAAAGGAGGAGAGAGCTTAAAAAATAGCTGATCAAATTCTGCTCGTCTACTTTGTAGTTCATCAATAGGGGTGTGTTGTAAGTCACGTAACAAACTATTGTAGTCACGCATTTTGTTATCAAGTGAATCATCGCCGTCGAGGTAGAGTTTTTTCAGGTCATCGCCTAATAAACCTTGTACTTGGATGATACGTGAGCCTTCTCGTACATAGCGACCCCCACTTTTTAAAGACTGATGAATTTCTTTTAAGCGTGAGACCTTTCTAGACATTTGTCCTTTGGCTTCGCGTATAGATTGCTCATTGTCGGAAGAGATCAGTTCAGTAGCATAAAAATTAATAGCTTGAACTAGCTGGCTTTGCTCGGTACTGAGTTGGATTAAGGTTGCATTACCTTCTTGGCTTTTTAAATCATAAATAACAACGAGATATGATGCACCCATGGTGAGTGCTAAAATAAATAGTACGGTGGTGTGTTGATCTAGAATTGAGCTTGTAAAACGCCTGAATAGCTCCTTTACTTGGCTTTCCTTATCTTTGGTTTTACGATATATCTCTTTCACTCTTTTTTCCTTTATTATTTTTTCTTGTTTAGGTAAGTCGTTTTTTGGATGATTAGCAGTGTGGCGTGGTGCTATTTATGGTGATAAAGGGTGAGAATTCAATAATACCTGTCCCTGCTGCATAAAAATCTATTTCTTAGAAAATAAATATTTGAAAATGCATGCTCATTATTCAATGGCGTAAACCTGAAGGTCATGAGCTGTCATTTTGTAAATTACTAAAACCCTTCATAGTCTTAGGCACCTGGAAACACACATCATCCATCTTTACTAGTTTTTTTGTCCGTCATCAGTACTGTAGCAACAGTTACGTAGCCTGCTATGCGCCTATTGCTACAGCACTGATGACAAACAAAAATCCTGCCCAAATATTGGATGCTTATTTATTTCCAAGTGCCTTATCTGACGTAGATAGGGGGCTAACTCATATTGTTGTCACATGAGTATTAAAAAAAATCTCATTTCAAGTGTAGCTAGTAAATTTATAAATGCAAAAAAACTTAGTAAAATACTGGGTTATTAACAATATTAAAATAAGGTATATATTTTTTGTATGGGATAAATTTTGAATTTATTACGTTATGCCAGTTTTATGGGAGGGCAATAATATTTGGGTCGGCTATAATTACACCTGTGCCATTTAAGAGAATCGCTGCAATGAAATTATGTGTTATACCTGCTCGTGGTGGTAGTAAACGCTTGCCACGCAAAAATATAAAATTATTTTATGGGCAACCTATCATTGCTTATTCAATAAAAGCTGCACTCGCTAGTGGTTGTTTTGATCAGGTCATTGTATCTACCGATGATGATGAAATTGCCGAGATAGCAAAGCAATATGGTGCAGAAGTGCCTTTTATGCGTCCTGCAGTGTTAAGTGATGATTTTACAGGCACTATTCCTATTATTAACCACAGCATAGAATGGTTTGCAGAGCATCAGCAAAAGCCTGATCTGGTTTGTTGCCTTTATGCGACTGCGCCCTTTGTGACTGCACAAGCATTGCAGCAAGCTTATGTACTTATGCTACAAGAGAGTGCGGACTTTTGTTTTACAGTGACTAGCTTTCCATCGCCTATTCAGCGTGCAGTTAAGATAGCAAAAAATGGCCGGCTGGAAATGTTTCATCCTGAGTTTTTTGAATATCGTTCTCAAGACTTAGATGAGGCTTACCATGATGCTGGGCAGTTTTATTGGGGTAAGGCGGATGCTTTTTTACAAAACAAGCCGTTGTATTCTGAATATGCTGTCCCCTATATCTTACCTCGTAACTTGGTGCAAGATATTGATACTATTGAAGATTGGCGGCAGGCAGAACTTTTATTTACATTAATCCAAGCAGAGCAAGTATGAGCTATAAAACAGGACAGGAAAAATTTTGGGCAGGTGAATTTGGTTCAGAGTATATTCAGAGAAATTCAAGTGAACAGTTTTTGGCTGCAAATTTACATTTTTTTTCTAAAACTTTAGATAAAGCACTGCCGATTGATTCGGTCACTGAGTTTGGGGCTAATGTTGGTATGAATTTAATGGCTTTAAAGCTGCTATATCCTGAGCAAGATCAGTATGGAGTGGAAATTAATCAAGATGCTGCACAGGAACTTGCAGGTTTCTTGGGGACTGGTAAGGTTTTTAATGGCAGTATTTTAGACTTTGAGCCAAAAGTTCAAACTACATTATCTTTAATAAAAGGGGTTTTGATACACATTAATCCTGATGTATTACCCGATGTATATACACTTTTATACCAAACATCTAAGCAATATATTTTGATATGTGAATACTATAATCCTTTCCCAGTTGAAGTGAGTTATCGTGGGCACAGTGGTAAATTATTTAAACGCGATTTTGCTGGCGAGTTCATGGAAAAATTTCCTGATATTAAACTGCTGGATTATGGCTTTGTATATAAAAGAGATCCTGCGTTTCCGCAAGATGATTTGACTTGGTTTTTAATGGAAAAGTAAAAACATTGTGCGAGTTGTCTTTAGAGTAGATTCATCCGCTCAAATGGGTGTTGGACATGTGATGCGTTGCTTAAGTTTGGCTGATGTATTACAAGAAGCAGGGTGCTTGGTTAGTTTTATCTGTCGCGAGCATGTGGGCAATATCACGCAGTTTATTGAACAGAAAGGTTTTGCTGTTTTTAGGTTAAATCAAGTCAAGCAAGTCATTGAACCTGAGCGTGGAGTAGCTTTATTCCATGCTGATTGGTTGGGAGCAACCCAAATGGATGACGCACAGGCATGCAAAGCTTATTTGGCTCAACTAGTAGTTAATTGGTTGATTGTTGATCATTATGCAATAGATTATCGTTGGCAATCCATACTAAAACCATACTGCCAGAAAATAATGGTCATTGATGATTTAGCGGATAGGCAGCATATTTGCGATATATTGTTAGACCAGACTTATGCTCGTACCGAAAAGGGTTACCGCCCATTAGTAACAAATAATTGCCAGTTACTATTAGGCTCTCAATATGCACTACTAAGACCAGAGTTTGCGAGCTGGCGCGAATATAGTTTACAACGGCGTGAGTCACCACAATTAAAAAAACTTCTCATTACTATGGGTGGGGTCGATGCTGATAATGTGACAGGACAAGTTTTAACAACTCTGGAGCAGTGTTCCTTTGCTAAGCAATTAAGTATTACAGTGGTTATGGGGGCTACTGCACCTTTTTTAGATTATATAATAGAGCAAACAGGTAATATGGGTAGGCTTATTGATGTACAAGTAGATGTAGTGAATATGGCTGAGCTTATGGCAAACAGTGATTTAGCCATTGGTGCAGCAGGGGCTACGACATGGGAACGGGCTACTGTTGGTTTGCCCAGTATTACTTTATGTTTGGCTGAAAACCAAAAGCAAATAGCAAAGGTTTTACAAGAGCAAGGGATAGCGATTGTTATTACGGAGCAGCAGGCATTACAGCTACGTTTAGAGTCTGCGCTAAGTGTGATACAGCAAGATCTTGCTATTCTCACTACAATGTCGCAAGCAAGTATAAAAATAACGGATGGCTTAGGCACTCAGCGTACTGTTGAGCATTTACTGAGAGAGTAGCAATGCAAATTAATGCTAGAAAAATTGGGGTTAGGCAAGAACCTTATATTATTGCCGAAATGTCCAACAATCACCTGAATGACTTATCTCGAGCTTATCGTTTATTAGACATTGCCAAGGCTGCAGGGGTGGATGCCATTAAAATACAGACGTATACGGCGGATGCTTTGACTATTGACTGTGACAAGCCTGACTTTGTGATTGCAGACCCTCTATGGAAGGGGCGGAGCTATTATGATTTGTATCAAGACATTACCATGCCTGTTGATTGGAATGAAAAATTATTTAGCTATGCACATAAGTTAGATCTAACCCTCTTTAGTTCGCCTTTTGATGCTGCAGCGGTTGATTTGCTGGAAGACTTAAATTGTCCTGCCTACAAAATTGCATCTTTTGAAGCAAAGGATCATGCGTTTATCCAAAAAGTAGCGGCGACGGGTAAACCTATTATTATGTCTACGGGTATTTCCAAATTCGTTGATATTCAGGAGTCGATTGCGGTCGCAAAAGCTGCAGGTTGCCAAGAAATCGCCATTTTACATTGTGTGAGTAGCTACCCTAATAATGTAGAAAATACGAATCTTGCCGCGTTGAGTGAGCTGGCAAAATTAGGAGTGGAAATTGGATTGTCTGACCATTCTTTAGATAATTTGGCGGCTATTTTATCGGTTGCTTATGGTGCTAGTATTATTGAAAAGCACTTTACGACATTACGGGCAGATGGTGGGCCTGATGCAGCTTTCTCATTAGAACCTGATGAACTCAAGAGCTTAAAGCAGCAAACTAAATTAGCTTGGCAAGCTAAGGGCAGTGCCTCAGTGTTAACGACTAATCGTGTTGGAGAGCATCATGCGCGTTCACTCTATTTTGTGGCGGATGTGGAAAAAGGGGATTTGCTTAGTTCTGAAAATATTCGATCTATTCGACCAGGGTTTGGTTTGGAGCCTAAATTGCTGCCACAAGTACTAGGCAAAAAAGCATTAGTCAATATTGAGCGAGGCACGCCAGTTGCTTGGGAGTTAATCGAGTGAAGCGGTTGGATAACTGGTTTTTAAACGTTTTAGCGCGAGTTTTACAATTTAAGCGTAATCCATTTCACCCCTTAGTATGGATCAATGGTGAACCAGAAATTGGGGTGGATGTTTATATTGCGGGGTTTGGTGAAATTTATGCTAAAGGTGCCAAAGTGAGCATTGGTGATCATTGTGATATAGGCTCATTTGTTGCCATAAATTGTGCAGATTCACATAAAAAAACGATCGGTCTGGCTGATGCAATAGAAAGACAAGATATTATTATTGAACATCATGTCTTTATCGGCTCGCATTGCATGATTAAAGGTGGCGCGGTGATTGGGCATCATTCTGTGGTTGCGGCAGGGACTATTGTGAATCAAGGTGTTATTCCCCCTTATTCATTAATAGTCGGTAACCCTATGCTGGTTAAACCTGGCTATTATAAAAAGCATGATCGCGCACAATAAGCCGACTGTCTCCGCAGCTGATTTACAAGCATTAGCACAGCCAGTTAATAATGGTTGGCTGGCAGAAGGAAAGCAAGTTGCTGCTTTTGAACAAGAATTTTGTGACTTATATGATTTGCCAAGCGGGCATGCCGTGGCTGTCTCTTCGGGTAGTGCCGCACTCTACCTTGCTTTACAGGCATTAAATGCAAAAGCTAAAATTGTTGCTATACCTTGTTATTCATGTGCAAGTTTAGAAAATGCAGTGCAACTTGCACAGGCTAAGCCATATTATGTAGATACTGAAGTAGATAGTTTTAATATGCAGCAAGCAGAGCTTGCAGGCGCTGATGCTATTATCTATCCGCACTTATTTGGTATGCCTGGTATTATTAATACTACGCTTAAGAGTAAAGTGATTGAAGATTGTGCGCAAGCCATTGGCGCACGTATTCAGGGAGAGTTGGCTGGTTTACAAGGAGAGCTGGGAATTTTTTCATTTTATGCAACCAAACTTATGACGAGTGCAGGGCAAGGTGGTATGGTTATTGCCAAAAATAAAGCCTATATTGACTTTATAAAGGATTTTATTCATTTTGATTGTAAAAATGATGGCTTGCTCAGGTTTAATATGCAAATGACGGATTTACAAGCGGCGATGGGGCGTGGGCAGTTACAGCAATTATTTGCTCATTTTATACCCAAAAGAGCAGCAATTTATCAAAGCTATAAAGATACCGAGTTACCTTTTGTTGATGTTGCAGATCAGTCCATTAAACCAGTCAGGTTCAGAGCCTTGTTAAGAACCAATAAACCTGATCAATTGGCCGAATTCATGTTGCAAAGAGGCATTAAAACAATTATACCCATTGCAGAGCATGAGCTTTTAGGGGGTGCTAATAAGGTCAATGCATTGCGCCATAGTCAGTCTTTTTTATCTATCCCGTGTTATCCGTCATTAAAAGATGATGAGTTACAACATATTATTAGTAGTCTAAAGAGTGCTAAGCATTTAATATGATAGTTTCTATAAACCAGCCTGCTTATTTGCCATGGCTAGGGTATTTTGATCGGATTTATCAGTCCGATGTGCATGTGGTACTTGATCATGTGCAGTTTGAAAAAAATAGTATGGTCAATAGGAATAAAATTCTGCTTAATGATCAAGAAACCATGCTGACAATCCCGTTGCAAACTAAAGGTAGATTTGGGGATTTAGCGATCAAAGATGTTGCTATAGCGCAAAATAGTAAATGGGTAAAAAAGCACCAGAGTTCTCTGCTACATGCGTATGCTAAAGCACCCTATAAAGAGAATTTATTACCTAAGTTAGAGGCTTTTTATAGTCAGTTACTCGGCTTATCATTAGGACAAATATTAAACATTAACCTAAGCTTTTTTTTGCAGGAGCTTGCCATTTTCAAACCAAAAATAATGTACTCTTCTGCAATGCAAGTTAGGGGAACTAAAAGTGAACTGGTGTTAAATATTTGTAAAGACCTTGGTGCAACACAGTATCTTTCTGGGCCTTTTGGGCGTGATTATTTAGATTTGTCTAGTTTTCAAAATAGTGGAGTTGACGTTATTTTTCAGGATTATCAGCATCCTGTTTATAAACAAAAAATTCATCAATTTAAAGCTTATTTATCAGTAGTGGATTTATTGTTTAATGAAGGTCCAAATTCATTAAATATTTTGCTTAATCAACAATAAGGAGCGCCCATGGGATTCTCTCAACAATGGGATAAACAATATGCCGCTGCTGCGCACCAAGCTTGCTGGCCATGGTCTGATGTAGTCAGTTATGTTATGCGTTATGCACGACCGAATAAACCTGAGTTTAAGGTTTTGGAACTTGGCTGTGGTGCAGGGGCTAATATTCCTTTTTTTAAAAAATTAGCTGTGAATTATACAGGGCTTGATGGTAGTACTAGCGTGATTAGATCGCTGCAGCAACAGTACCCGGAATTTACACAAAATTTACTAGTTATGGATTTCACTCAAGAGTTGCCTAATGGTGAATATGACTTAATTATTGATCGTGCTGCGTTAACTCATAATTCTACACAAGCAATAAAGGCGGCTCTTGAATTGGTATATAAGGCTTTAAAAAAGGATGGCAATTTTATTGGGATTGATTGGTTTTCTACTGAATATTCAGATTATAAAAAGCTTGGTGAAATCACCACAGATGAGTTTACCAAAAGTTTTGGTAGTGAATCGCGATCTTTTGCAGAGCTAGGCAATGTACACTTTTCTGATTTAGCGCATTTACAGACATTGTTTCAAGACTTTCAGCTGGCCAATGTACAGCATAAGGTCATTGAAGAGCGGGATGCAGGTTCGGAATGGGTGTTTGCTTCTTATAATTTTGTTGCGACTAAAAGATGAAAAAAGTATTGGTTATCGCGGCACATTCAGATGATGAAGCGTTAGGGTGTTCAGGCACTATGGCAAAGCATGTCGCTGCAGGGGATGAGGTGCATGTTTTATTTATGACTGATGGTGTGGGAGCAAGACTGGCAAATAAAAATGACTCTGATTTAAGAAAAACAGCGGCAGAGCAAGCTGGTGCGGTTCTCAATCTTAAATCAATGGCTCATTTTGATTTTCCTGATAATAAAATGGATAGCATTCCCTTGTTGGATGTAGTGCAGGCTATTGAAGTTAAAATTGAGGAAATTCAGCCAGACATTATTTATACACACCATATTGGTGACTTAAATGTTGATCACCAAATAACGCATAAGGCAGTTATCACAGCATGTCGCCCACAACCAGAATTTTGTGTTGCTGCTATTTATACTTTTGAAGTGCTTTCCAGTACTGAGTGGCAAGTGCCAGGATATATTCCATTTTGCCCGAATGTATTTGTTAATATAACTGAGCATATACACACTAAGCGGGTTGTGTTGGAAAAATATGCAGATGAAATGAGAGCCGCACCACATAGTCGTAGTATAGAAAATGTGTTGCAGCTTAGCTCTGTTAGGGGGGCTGCGGTGGGCGTTGATTTCGCTGAGGCATTTATGTTGGTGAGAGAAATTAAATATTAAAGATTATTTGCAGAGTGTCGCTAACGATGGTGAAGCAAAAATTAAATAACGATTATATATCCGTTGGAGGGTAGCATCATGGCAATGGTAATTAACACCAATGTAGCATCAATCAATTCACAACGTCAGTTGACCAAAACCAATAATATGTTGGCTACCTCAATGGAGCGTTTATCATCAGGCTTACGGGTTAACTCTGCAAAAGATGATGCCGCGGGTCTTGCCATTGCAAATGGCATGAACTCACAAATTAGAGGTATGGGGGTTGCGACTAGAAATGCCAATGACGGTATTTCAATGGCACAAACAGCGGAAGCGGCCATGGGACAGATGACCGAAACCATGCAAAGAATGCGTGACTTGTCAGTGCAAGCTGCCAATACTGGTGCGGTATCAAGTAGTGACAGAGAAAAGATACAAACAGAATTTAAACAATTAAATGACGAGTTGAGTCGGATCATTACCAACACAGAATTTAACGGTAAAAAAATTCTTAATGGTTCGCTATCGGGCGGTATTAACTTTCAGGTAGGGGCAAATACAGCGGCAGATAATCAGATAGCGATTAGTGTGGCTAATTTATCCACTACTATTGCTGATTTAACAGCCGCAAGTGTCGGTTCTGATGCCTTATCAGCAGGGATCTTGTCAGCCATTGATATTATCGATACTGCGATTGCGGATATTGATACCGCCAGATCAAAATTAGGTGCGGTACAAAATCGATTTACGACTACGATTTCTAATTTGCAGTCTTCTATTGAAAACCAATCAGCGGCTAAATCTCGTATTATGGATACCGACTTTGCTGCTGAAACAGCGCAATTAAGTCGGACCCAGATTTTACAACAGGCGGGAACCGCGATGTTATCGCAAGCGAATCAAGCGCCACAGGCAGTCCTTGGGTTATTGCGGTAAAGTGAGTAGAATGATAACTGATACCTTTGTCGAAGGGTATCAATTGTTTTTTGGAACTGAGGTGGGTTATGAATAATGAAATTTCAAAGGTAACGGCACTGTCATTTCCCCCGCTTGCTCGTAATCTGGGTAATGCCCAGAAAAGTAAAACTAGTGTTGCTGAAGAAGCTAAAGTAGATAAAAAAGCTGCTGAGAATGTTGACAAAAACAAGTCAGAAGCCAAAGTTACTTCTTTAGATGAAGCTAGAAAATTGGTTGATGAAGGTAATAAGATACTTGATAACGTGCAGCGTAATTTGCAGTTTAAAGTTGATGATTCAACCAAGCAGGTTGTCATGAGCATTGTGGATAAAAAGACAGGTGAAGTCATTAGACAAATTCCATCGGAAGAGGTCTTGGAGCTTGCGCATAGAATGCAAGAGCTAGATGGTGAGCCTGGTGGGATTATGCAAGGCAAGGTATAGTGGTTAGCAATATAGGAGAACGGTCATGGCTATCGCTTCAGCATTAGGTATAGGAAGTGGCATGGATATCGGTGGTATTGTGCGACAGTTAGTCGCGGCTGATGGTCGTCCTGCTTATAATGCGATTGAGCGTAAGGAAGATGCCGCTAATAGCAGGTTAAGTGCTTTAGGGCGACTAAAGTCTTCTTTGTCAGATTTTCGTACTGCGACAGGGAAATTAAATGACCTTGGTGTGTTTAGTACGCACGAGGCAACGTCTTCGAATGAAGATATTTTAACTGCAACGGCAAGCTTAGGTGCGGCAACTGGCTCTTACTCTCTGGAAGTCCAGCAATTAGCGGAAGCGCATAAGCTAACGTCAAAAGGATATACGGGCTACAGCGATGTTGTAGGGAGTGGGGCGCTAACTTTATCGGTGGCGGGTAACGCGTTCTCTGTTACATTGGATGCGACCAATAATACTTTGGAAGGTGTGCGTGATGCTATTAATAAAGCGGGTGATAATACAGGTGTTAATGCCAGTATCATTAACGTTGATGATGGGCTTGGTGGTACGGTTTCCAAATTAGTGTTAACGTCCGGAGAGACTGGTACTGCTAATGATATTACAGTAACGGCTGTTGAGGGTGCAGTACCAGGCTTGTCTGATTTAGTTTATGATTCTGCAGGTAGTGGCACGACTAATTTAAATCAGCAAACTGCCGCTAAAGACGCTAAAATTTTAGTGGATGGCCAGCTAGCAACACGTAGCTCTAATTCGATAGGTGATGTAATCCAAGGTGTTACTTTAGACCTGCAGAAAGCTGAGCTAGGAACTGTTTTTAATATTGATGTTAGTTTAGATGAAGAGAGTGTAAAAGAAGTGACAGAAGGATTTGTCGCTGCTTATAATGGTTTGATGTCAATTATGAAAGAGCTAGGTCAGTATGATGCTGATAATGAAGAAGATGCAGGTGCTTTAGTCGGCGATTCTACTTTACGTACTGTACAAAACCAAGTAAGGCAGGCGGTTGGAGATACTGTTAGCAGTGCAACTAGTGACTATAATTCTTTGGCGATGATTGGAATCAGTATTGACCGTACTGGGGTTATGGCGTTAAATAGCACTGAGTTTTCCAGTGCTCTGCAAGCAAATTTAAATGCTGTCAGTGATGTGTTTTCATCAAGTAATGGTGTTGCAGCTAGATTGGATACACGTTTGGATCAGTATTTAGATACGGGTGGCACGTTTGATTTGCAAACCAAGTCTTTAAACAAAAAGATCAGTACCTATGCTGATGAGCGAGATACAGTTCAGTTAAGGTTAGATAATTTAGAAAGCACATTAATGAAACAGTTTATTGCTATGGATGTTGCAGTGGGAGGGTTCCAGTCCACAGGTGCTTTTTTAGCGCAGCAGTTAGCAAATCTTTAACTGATCGTAGAGGAAAAGACAAATGAGACCTACTATGTATAGAAGTAATGCGAATAAATATGCAGCCATTCATACTGAATCAGTTGCTGAGGATGCCTCACCCCATAAATTAATTCAGATGTTGATGAGTGGTTTTTTAATGCGAGTTAATGCTGCTAAAGGTGCTATTTTACGGGATGATTACCAGGAAAAAAGCATTCAAATATCAAAAGCAGTCGGCATTGTTGGTGGCTTGATTGATGGGCTTGATTTGGATCAGGGCGGTGACATAGCGGCTAACTTAAAGAGTTTATATGAGTATATTAATTCACGCCTATTTCAGGCAACGGCTGAAAATAATATTGAAATTTTAGATGAAGTAAGTGATTTACTGAGAGAAGTGCAGACCGCATGGAATGCAATTCCTGAGATGTATCAATAGAGTATGCCGAAACTAGGCTCTGACATACAGCAAGTGATTTCTGGGTATACCGAGCAACTACAAAAGGCGATTGCTGAAGCCGACTGGGAAAACTTGAATGACCTATTACAGCAGCGTCAGGATGATTTGGAAAGGTTTTTTGCTAGCCAGGCAGCAAAGGAAAAGAAATCTGATCTTGTCGCAATGATAGAAGAAATTCAAACTGAAGATGCGCTCTGTTTACGCGTGTTACAGGCTCAGAAAAAAGAGTTGGAAAAGCAGTGTAACTCTCTTAAGCAAGGTAGAAAATCGGTTAAGGCATATCAGAATATAGCCTAAGGCTACCAATTTAGTATACTTGTATTATAAACACCTCCTCTAACAATTCCCCGAATTTATAAACTACAAACCTCGGTGTATTTGCTTGCAAGAATACCATTTTCAATTCTTAAGCAAGGAATGCCGCCAACAATAGGATATACAGCGAGAGCTTCTGGGCTAAACAGCATATTATCTATGTGTTCTAAAGGGGTTTTGAACTTGGGACAGGCAAAAACGTCTGTTGGCAATTTAGCATGACTGTCTTTATGAATAATGGTGATTGCTGTCGGGTTCAGAGGGTTAGGCGTGTAAGGAAATAGTTCGTGTTCTAATATGTAGTAACCCAGTGATGTGGATATGCCTGCGAGATTTTTTACGTATCCATGCGCATCCATTCTTTTTCTTGCCTCAGTATTAGCAAGCTCGTAGCCAGGCTCTAATAAGATTAAATATTTCCGTGCAACACGATAAAGCTCTTGTAGTATAGGGACTTCATTGCCACCATTGGGTTCGATTGAGTGTGATGTATAGACGACATCAATGGAGTTATCTAGAAAGGGGATATGAAATAAGTCACCTGAGCAGAGTGATGTATTTGTGATACCTTTACTTTGTAACCATTTATTTGCATAGGCAACTCTAGACCAACTTAAATCAAACCCAAAACTCTTGATGGTATTGTCTAAATTTTCTAAAACGCCAGAGAGGGTGGTTGCTTCACCCACCCCAGCTTCCAAAATAGAGCTTGGTTTGCATAAAGATGAAATGGTTTTGGCTAGTTCTTTTGAATATTGGTCTTGTAGTTGCGCAATGTGTATATCCTGCATGCCTGCAGTATAGCTACCTGTTTGTAAGTCATAAGAAATTTCAATAATCTCTGCTGTGTTTTGGGTAATACCCGCTTCATCACGTAAGTAGGCACTTATATTTTGACCTTGCTCATATAACTTTTTTAATTGCTGGGGTGTAGGCATGGTTTTACTGCTTAATTTTTTGCTTGAGTACTAGAGCGGCTTCTAAGCCAGGTGAATTTTGCAAGATAAGATCCAGCATCATCTCTGCCGCATCATTAATGCCATACTCAATGTATAGCGTTGCTAATTTTAGTTGTGTGACGATGTCTTCAGGAAAGGTGTTGATATAACTGATATAGCTATCAATTGCTAGCATGGTCTCTCCTAGTATGCGTGCTGACTCAGCATAGTAGGGTAGATATATCGGGGATAATTGGGCAAGGCACTCTAATGCAAGAAATGCATTTTTATGATCTTCTTGTTCTATGCTAATGCTGACAATTCTATTGAGTGCATCCTCTAATAAGGGAGTATCTTCAGTGTTAATGATTTGATGGCAGTAATCCAATGCTGCATCATTGTTATTTTCTAGTATTGCAATATAAGCAGCAATTAAACACAAATAATCTTCTTTGTCCTTATTGTTCTTATCAGCTTGCAGTTTTTCTTGTAGCTCTTGTAGTTCAGTAATGCGTCTATTTTTAAATAAAATAGTGGCTTTATTTTTGAGGAAAAAAATATTCCCCAATTCTTTGGCTCGTTCCAATTGCCAGTCAGAAAAACCACTGATGGTATATTCAGTAAATTTCTTTGCAAATGTTTCAAACTCAGCAGCTTCATCTGCAGTGAGCACTATATTAGGGTGACGGTTTTTCCATAGCATTGCACGGTTGTAGCTATAGTCTACATTCCATTGCTTAAATAATAACTCAAAATTAGGTATTGCTTGGTCTTCTTCTTGTCTTGCTTGTGTTCGTAGAATCGCAGCATCAATTAATTGAGAAAGTATATTGGCACCATATTCATAGGCATCATAATAGATTTTGCCAATTTTTTGTGCTTTTTTAGCATCCCAGTTATTTTCATCGCCATGAGGTGAGGTGATTTTAATAAATTGGCGTAGGCCAAAATTTTTGACTAATGTACTATAAATACGATATTTTTTATTAAGCGTTTTTTCTGTTTTATCAAGTGCTTTTTTGTCTTTATAGTTTTCAATGATGCCGTCGTTACTGTACATGGTGTCATTGATTTTATTGGCTTTTTTTGATATTTTGGCTATTTCATTGATATTGTGCTGTGCCTTTTTTAATTCAGCCAGTACGTCTATATAATATTGACTTTTTTCAATCTTTAAGGGTGACGCATTAATTTTTTCATGTGCTATTTCGCTTGCTGTTTTCGCGCGTGTTGTGAGCGTTATATCTTCAGGAAGAACGTGGGAGATTCCTTTAGCTTGTGCTGCATTTTTAGCAAGATTAATAATTTTTTTACCACTTTCAAGCATTGGTTTTGCTTGGTGCTCCAAAGTCTGTAAAGCAAAGTAATAGCCTTCTTCAGTTGCTCTATATTCACCCGCGTAGGTTTTAACTTGTAAAGATGTTGTATTATATTTTGGCCCTGCAAGTTGCTCTGCACTACCCAGAGCGTGGGTAATGCCACCTTTTGAATAGCATAAGTCTAGCCCAGCTAATAAAATGGTGTCAAAGCCAAAATGATCAGCAGTCGACAGCGCACTATTAGTAACGGTAGGGCCTGTACCACCAATATTATCGATATTTAAGGGTGACTCCCAAGGTAATCGATTACCTAAATATAAACTCGTACCTTGCCATTGATTTAAAAGCCCTGTGTAAGCATGATAGGAGTTGATAAAGATGGGTTGATCATCAAATTGGAACATTTCATAAGCAACATCCAAACTACCTTTTTGTGGATCCACAGAAAAAATAAAGTCAGGGGTGATGTTGGCATTTAATAATTGTTTGGCAATACGGGATACGCATAAAACGGCAAGATTATGCCTGTTTGCTCTTACCCAAGGTAATACATCATCAAGGGAAGGCCCGCCTGCTAAGATAATCGCAGTTTGTCCTTTAAATGCACCCTTGAGTATACCTGCTGGTAGTAGTTCATCAGCAATATTTTCTATTTGGCGAATCATAAATAATTCAGTAGATAGTCTAATGCTGTGTTTCCAGTGGGTTGTTTGCACTGATTCGCTCACTTGCCAATTGAGTTCAGCATACACTTCTGATCCATCTTGTTGAGCACAAACAGCACTGATTAAATTGACCGAACTTAGATAAGAATATTGTTCAAATTTTAGTTTCTCGGCTTCCTTTTCCCAATTATCATAATTGGTACAAAGGATTTCAGAGTCAAGATCTTCAAGTAGGTGGTGTTGATGCAAATCGGCTAAAGTTTGCTCGGGTTCAACAAATAAGTAACGTGTACCTGAAGGAATGCCTTGTTGTTGTATATATTTAGGTAATAGACCTGAGTCTGTTCCGATAATAATATAAAGGGAATCTTCAGTGAAAATTTTTTGTTTAAATTCTGCATCAAAAATGACAGTGGCACTTACTTTACTAAAGTCATCGCGGTTAATATCATATAAATATTGTTCATTAAAAATATTGATTTTTAATAAACTTACGGGTCGTTGTGATAAATCAGTACTAGTCATAATTTATTATAATGCGAGCGTAACTGTTATTACTTATGCAATAACAGTAGGCGGGTAATAAAAAGTGTCCATAGTATATCAACTTATTGTAATAAGGATAATACTGCTTGCGGCCTTTGGTTCGCCTGCGACAGCATGGCGGTACCTGCTTGTTGCATTATTTGATTCCGACTTAATGCAGCTGTTTCGGCAGCAAAATCAGCATCCATAATACGTGACCTGGCAGAAGATTGATTTTCAATTGACGATTGTAAATTGGAAATTGTGGTTGTAAAACGGTTTTGTACCGCACCTAATATCGCCCGCGAGGTATCAATTTCTTGAATGGCGGTATCGATCATATTAACAGCAGATAAAATCTCCAGAGCAGATGCGCCCGAACCGATACTAGCACCAATTATGCCGGAAATAGTACCAGACATATTGGCAATACTGATGGGTATTTGGTTGTCTGTCGCAGTATTAGGGCCAATTTGAAAATTAACACCACTTGATAAGGAACCGTTAATGATTTTTTTACCATTAAACTCAGTATTGGAAATAATACGCGATAACTCATCATTTAGTTGTTTAAATTCTGTTTGTAGTTTTTCTCGGTCGCTACTGGAAACGGCTCCGGTATTCGCTGATTGAATCGCTAAATCACGCATTCTTTGCATCGTACTGGTTAATTCACCCATGGCTGCTTCGGCTGTCTGCGCCATAGAAATACCATCATTTGCATTACGGACAGCAACCGTCATACCGCGAATTTGTGATGTCATTCTGTTGGCAATAGCCAAACCAGCAGCATCATCTTTTGCGCTATTGACACGTAAGCCTGAAGATAAACGTTCTATGGTTGTGCTGAGTGCATTATTGGTTTTGGAGAGTTGTCTTTGCGTGTTAAGAGAGCTTATATTTGTATTGATGGTCATTCCACTGGACATGATATTTACCTCGCGTTGTCAGTTTTGTATGTAAATATCAATGCAGGTGACGTGCCAAGTTGTATTTTGTTTGATGTATTTGTGCGTAATATTTTGAATTATAAGAATTTAAATATTTTTATAATGGTTTTTTAGGTATATTAAAAGCGTCATTTTATTGACTGAGGTTAATTATTATTGGCTAATTGGTATGTAGTATTTATGAGAAGAGGCAAAATTATGCCGCTAGTTTACGTGATACCCATCACAGACTATTTAAAAAAAACTTAATAAATTATGTAATAGGCCGATAATGAAGGTGTATATAATAATGAAGGAGTAAGGTGATGGTTGATTCAATAAGTGGCGGAGGTGGTGCGCCAGGCTTAGCAACAGCATTGATGAATAAAAAAACAGCAGAAGAAACGATTGCTGTAGAGGTTGTTAAAATTGGTTTAGATGCACAAAAAGCAGAAGGGGAGGCCGCGGTTAAGTTGATTGAATCTGCTGCACCTGCGGGCAGAATAGATACTTATGCTTGATAGTTAATAATGACATTAAGATTTACTTTGTAGGGGGAGGCTTTTAGCTGCGACTTATTGATGTCGTAGCTAAAAGCCTTTTTTCTTAATAGTGTTGGATTTTATTGAATCTGTGTTCTCTTGCAGTATTAATACCTTTACACGATACTTTCGGGTATTATTAAATTCTCGTTTGTAATATTCAAAGTCACTTAGGAATGTGCACGTTCCTTAACTACACCCCTGATTATAGAGGCTAATGATGGCAGCACACCCTAGCTTACAAGAACTGGAAATGCGCGGTAATTTTATCCAGCGCCATATTGGTTGTAACCAACAACAACGTGAAGCCATGTTGGCAGAGTTGGGGCTGAATAAACTAGAAGATCTTATTGAACAAGCTATCCCTGCTAATATTGTTAATACCAGCGCCTTAAAATTAACGGATACCATCAGTGAGCGTACCGTGGTTGAATATTTACGTCATATGCGCTCGCGTAATAAAGTGTTTACCTCACTGATTGGGTTGGGTTATTACGACACTATTATGCCCGCCGTTATTAAGCGTAATGTGCTTGAAAATCCTGGGTGGTATACCGCCTATACGCCATACCAGGCCGAAGTCAGCCAAGGTCGTCTGGTCGTCTGGGGGTGTGATTAAAAGTGTGGGGGATTTTCAAAAATATTAAGCAGCTATAGCGGA
>CAZXJK010000014.1:7919-21888 GCA_964640895.1 uncultured Methylomonas sp. | reverse complement strand
AAAATACGGGAAATATTTAGGCAGACTAAAAGGTGCTTTTCGACAGCCTAGCATGATGCTCTAGTAGGTATTTGTGCTGATCTACAGAAAAAATTCCACGCTGGTGAAGCTGACGTAACTGAAGATACAGGTGCTTTAGTTAAAGGTTGGTTAGATAGCCATATTCCTGCATTTGATTTTGCTTATGCGGATACTCTTAATAGCTAAATTGTAGACAACGTTACTTTTTTAAAAAGGCTTGTAAGCTTTGCTTACAGGCCTTTTTGGGTTTATAAGAAAAATTCCTTATACGAGGTAATAATCTTTGTAAGTTAATGATTATTAATATAATGTACTAGTATATTAATTAGTATTTTCCTTTGTTTTAATAGGGTATAGATAAAAACAGAAAAGCTTCTCTAGCCTAGTGGGAGCTCATGAGTTAAAATTAACAGGTTTTTTTGTGATAAGAATAAATAGGATAGTTTTGCTAAGGGAATAAATGCAAATCACTAAAATAGGGCTTATAACGCATTCAATCAGTTTATTATTAATAGAGGAGGCTACTCCGTAATGAAAATCAAGCAATTATTCGCAGTACTGACCCTAATGGCTATCGGCCTTGGGACAGCACAGGCGGACTATACTCTCAACCTAATGGAGGGAGTGACATCAATCAGTAAAGATGTCTACGATCTGCATATGCTAGTGTTGTGGGTGTGTGTATTCATAGGTGTCGCAGTGTTTGGCACCATGTTTTACTCCATTTACTTTCACCGTAAGTCACGTGGCTATAAAGCTGCAAACTTCCATGAAAGTACTAAAGTGGAAATTATCTGGACTATCATTCCAACCATTATTTTGATTGCATTAGCAATTCCTGCGACTAAAGTCATGCTGGAAATGGATGATGTGCAAGATTCAGAAATGACCATTAAAGTCACTGGGTGGCAGTGGAAATGGGAGTATGAATACCTAGATAGTGGTGTGCATTTTTTCAGTAGTTTAGATGAGGCGAGTAATAAAGCGAGACAGCTTAATTCGGGGATTGATCCACGTACTGTTCCAAATTACTTATTAGAAGTTGATAAGCCTTTAGTTGTGCCTATCAATACTAAAATTCGTTTCTTATTTACAGCAGCTGATGTAATCCACTCTTGGTGGGTGCCTGATTTAGGTTGGAAAAAAGATACTATCCCTGGTTTTATTAATGAAGCTTGGACATCAGTCGAAAAAGCAGGAACTTATCGCGGTCAATGTACTGAGCTGTGTGGTAAAGATCATGGTTTTATGCCAATTGTAGTTATTGCGATGGAAAAAGCTGATTATCAAGCATGGGTAGCGGAGCAAAAAGGTATTGCCGTTGCAGGTGCAGCAGCAGCCGAGAAAGAGTGGTCGCAAGCAGATTTGATTGCTAAAGGTGAAAGCGTTTATGCAAATAACTGTGCATCTTGCCATATGGCTGATGGTGCAGGTATGGCAGGGACTTTTCCAGCAATTACTAAAAGCTCAATTGTAACAGGTGCTATCGATGCGCAAGTTGACTTAATGCTGAATGGTAAAGGTATGATGCCTGCTTTTGGGCAAATGCTTGATCCAGTTGATTTTGCAGCAGTTTCTACATTTATCCGTAATGGTTTAGGTAACTCTGTCGGTGATTCAATTCAGCCTGCAGCTGTAAAAGCACTACAAGCAGCGATTCCGGCCGTCGAATATGACGACGACGATGATGATGACGACGAATAAAGTTGTTGTTATTTTTTTGAATCGATTTATTTTAGTATTTATTTAAGAGGTATTAATTATGTCTGCTGTAGTAGCTGAGCATGATCACGATGATCATCACGATCATGGGCCTGATAAAGGTTTTATGAGGTGGATAGTGACCACTAATCACAAAGATATTGGCACACTTTATTTATTGTTCGCTCTAGCCATGTTTTTTGTGGGTGGAACGATGGCACTGATTATTCGTGCCGAGCTGTTTGAGCCTGGTATGCAATTTGTTGATCCGCAGTTTTTTAACTCGATGACAACCATGCATGCTTTAGTTATGGTATTTGGTGCTGTTATGCCAGCATTCGTTGGCTTTGCTAACTGGCAAATTCCTATGATGATTGGTGCGCCAGATATGGCATTACCAAGAATGAATAATATGAGTTTCTGGATGTTGGTTGCCGGAGTGCTTTTATTAGCAAGTACTTTATTTATGGAAGGCGGTGCACCAGCATCTGGTTGGACTTTGTATCCACCATTAGTCTTGCAAACAGGTGCTGCATTACCCTTCGCAATCTTCTCTGTACATTTATTAGGTATCTCTTCGATTATGGGAGCGATTAATATTATCGCAACTATTTTCAATATGCGTGCACCTAAAATGACATTAATGAAAATGCCATTATTCGTATGGACTTGGTTAGTTACTGCTTTCTTATTGATTGCAGTTATGCCTGTTTTTGCGGGTGCGGTAACCATGTTGTTAACTGACCGTTTCTTCGATACCAGCTTTTTTGATGCGGCGGGTGGTGGTGATCCTGTGCTTTATCAACATATCTTCTGGTTCTTCGGACATCCTGAAGTATATGTTATGATTCTGCCAACTTTCGGGATTGCTTCAACCATTATTCCGGTATTTGCGCGTAAGCCACTATTTGGCTATAGCTCTATGGTATATGCGACGGCAGCCATTGCATTCTTATCATTTATCGTATGGGCGCATCACATGTTTACTGTAGGGATGCCGGTGGCAGGGGAGCTATACTTTATGTATGCCACCATGTTAATTGCGATTCCGACTGGGGTGAAAATCTTTAACTGGACTGCAACCATGTGGCAAGGGTCTATGACTTTTGAAACACCTATGTTGTTTTCAATTGCATTTGTTGTATTGTTCACATTAGGTGGCTTTACTGGCTTAATGATGGCGTTGGCACCTGTTGATTTTCAATATCATGATACCTATTTTATTGTTGCGCATTTTCATTACACATTAGTGCCTGCCTCTATTTTTATTATTATGGCAGGTGCCTATTTCTGGATACCTAAGTGGACTGGGAATATGTATGATGAAAGATTAGCGAAGTTCCATTTCTGGTTATCTGCTATTTCAGTTAATATTTTATTCTTTCCGCAACATTTCTTAGGGTTGGCGGGTATGCCACGCCGTATTCCTGATTATGCGGTGCAATTTGCTGATTGGAATATGGTATCAAGTATTGGTGCTTTTATTTTTGGCTTTAGCCAGTTGTTATTTGTTTATATTATTATTAAAACAATTAGAGGTGGTACTGGTGAAGAAGTGACTGATGAAGTTTGGGAAGATGCGCACAAACATGGTTTAGAGTGGACTTTACCGTCTCCTGTTCCTTACCATACTTTTGCAACTCCACCAGAAAAGATTCCAACAGGGCATTTCTAAGCTGTTGAATTAACTTTGCCCGTACTGTTTAAGGAGCGTGCAGGGAATAACATCCCGAAGTTATAGCGCGGGATTTTTGTATCAGCAGGGATGACCTCATGAGGCGCATAGTTATTCTACGCAACGAATGAGAGCATCTCTGCTGGTGCAAAAAGACTCGTTAGAAATCGGGAGGTTGTTTCGTGCACGCTCCTAAGTATGGGTAAGGTCTTGGAGAGAAAATGAACGTTAAAACAAAAAATATTCTGACTGCTATTGCACTAACTATTGTTGCGGTTTCAATTTATGTTTTTGCTGTAATACGAGTTACGTCTGAGTGAGTACTGACGATTTAGAACAGAAGAATAAAAAAACAGTACGAGCCTTACTTTTATTAGTATTGCTTATGTTTTTATTTGCAGTGGCTTTAATTCCTTTGTACGATATTTTGTGCGAGATTACAGGAATTAATGGCAAAACAAAGCAAAGTTCTGCTGATTTGAATTATACGGTTGATTTAGAGCGTAATATAACGGTTGAATTTATTACTTCAGCAAGTGCGGGTACCCGCTTAGAGTTTAAGGCTCTAAGCTATGAGGTAAAAACGCACCCTGGTGAAGTCATAACGATGAGTTATCGTATTACAAATAAAACAGATAAACGCATGTTAGCTAAGGCGAATTCAAGTATTACGCCTGGGCCAGCAGCAGGATATGTTAAAAATACCGAATGTTTTTGTTTTGAAAGTCAGGTTTTTGCAGCAGGAGAAACTAAGCACTTAGAGGTGCAATTAGTTATTAATCCTGCAATACCTGAAAACTATAAACGACTTACATTTGGGCTTACATTTTTTGATATTACTAAAAATAAATAGGGGATAATGATGTCTACACAAGGCGCATATTACATTCCAAATAAGGCAACGTGGCCGATTGCGGCGACTCTTGGTTTATTGACTACGTTGGTAGGTTTTGCAAATTACTTAAATGGTAATGCGGCGGGCTTTACCTTTATGTTACTTGGGCTTGGAATTTTTATATTGATGCTTGCAGGTTGGTTTACTATGCAAGCAAATGAAAGTGAATCAGGTATGTATAACCATGGGGTAGGGATTTCTTACCGTATGGGTATGATGTGGTTTATCTTTTCTGAAATTATGTTTTTTGCAGTATTTTTCGGTACTCTTTGGTACACGCGTAATTTATCAGTAGATTGGTTGGGTGGTATTGGTGATGGGCCAGGTCGTTCTACAGCAATGTTATGGCCTTCATTTGAGTCGGTATGGCCCACTAATGGACCTGGTAATATTGGTGGTGAATTTGAGCCGATGGGGGCATTTGGGTTGCCGTTGTTAAATACATTAATTCTACTAACCAGTGGTGTTACTTGTACTTGGGCACATCATGGTCTGCTTGCAAATAATCGTCCACAACTTATTAAGGGGTTGGCTGCGACTGTTGGCTTAGGATTTTTATTCGTTGGCCTTCAAGCAATTGAGTATATGGAAGCTTACCATGATATGGGCTTAACATTAGGTTCTGGAATCTATGGTTCTACTTTCTTTATGCTAACAGGCTTTCATGGCTTTCATGTTTGTGTAGGAGCTATTATATTGTCTGTCGTACTATTTCGTAGCTGGAAAGGCCATTTCACGCCAGAAAACCACTTTGTTTTTGAAGCGGCTGCTTGGTATTGGCATTTTGTTGATGTGGTATGGTTAGGTTTGTTTATCTTTGTATATTTGATATAAACAAATTAGTTTTGAGAAAAAAAGCACTGCCTTGTTAGGTAGTGCTTTTTTTTTGTCCGTATGAAAAAGCCGAAATTGTTGTGAAAAATTGATTCGACGATTCACATGTGTAGACCTATTCTAGGTGCAGCAGTGTTTTTGTTACTCATATTTTTCTGGTCAGTAAGTTAACGTAAGTGGTTTAGTAACAATGTTATACTACTAGGCTACATATAAAGTTATTTATTTTGTTGTTCAAGCATTTTTGCTTTTTGTAACTGCATTTGCATGCCGATGCCTGTTGGCTGAATCAACCCTGTCATAAAGGCAATGGACAATAAAATAAATAAAGCGAGTGAGATACCAATACGATAAGTTAATGCCTTAACTGTTTTGGCTGATGATTCTTTATGTTTTATAAGGTGAAATAAGGCCGTACCAAGGCTGGCAATAATAATTAAAAAAACAAGAATAATAAGGATTTTTAGCATAATGTTGAGATGGATATAAGTAAATATTAAGATTTTTTGGTTTAAATTTAAAAGGATTAAATTAGTCGCAAGTTAATTATAGCGTAATAAATTGTGCGATTGAATTCTCATTCCTTAAAGGGTATTTGTACTTGGTATGAGACAATGTAACCATTTGTGTAGGATGGGTAGAGCACTTTTTTGCGAAACCCATAGAATGACCAGATCGCAATACTTCCCTCGCCTTAAACTTAGGAAATGGCTGATTGAAGTCATAGAAAGATAAATTTTTACAAGAATTAGTTGTACTCCATAAATGAAACTAAGATTTTTAGGTTATCGCTGTAGAATAAAAATAGTACCGTTTATTCTGTTTATTGCTTTGCTTGCCTTGTTGATTCGCTTAGGATTTTGGCAGCTTAATAGAGCAGAACTTAAGCGTGAATTCTTACAGCTTGAACAACAAAAGCAGCAAATGCAGCAAGTGCCCCTGTTGCAATTATTGGCTGCCGAGCAAGATCATAGGTATAGAAAAGTAGAGTTGCGAGGTCATTATGATAGTGCTCATCAATTTTTAATTGATAACCAGATTTATTTGGGAAAAGTAGGCTATTTTGTCATGACACCGTTTATTCTAAAGGACAGGCAAATGGTTTTGGTTAATCGAGGGTGGTTGCCAATGCAGCAAGATAGGACATTGCCTGATATTAGCTTGCTAGTCATTACAGCAGAGCAATCAATAACAGGTATTATCAATAATTTTCCTAGGGTTGGTTTGGTGTTGCAAGGGGCGGATGAGCCAAGTAAAGGCTGGCCATCAGTTGTGCAAATTATCAATACTCAAAAAATTAACCAAAAATTAAATCATGCTATTTTAGATTTTCAAGTGCAGTTATCTCCTGAGCAGGAGCATGGTTACACTAGAGATTGGCATATTAGCACAAAAATGCCTCCCGAAAAACATATGGCCTATGCTTTCCAGTGGTTTGCGTTGGCAATTACTTTAACATTATTAATACTTTGGATAAGTTGTAAAAAAGAGAAAAATGACTGATCAAAAAAAGAAAAACCAACGTACGATTATTATTTTAGCCTTAATGACTATTATTCCTTTTTCGGTTGCTTGGTATTTAACCGAAGATGCAGATTTTCGCCCTGGATCAACGAATAACGGTGATTTGATAACTCCCCTCATCACTACTGAGCGCGCCGAATTACAAGGGGTTGATCAATTTTCAATTGATAATATCGATGAGCTAAAAGGCCACTGGGTCATGTTAAATATTATCCCTCGGCAGGAATGTAATAAGATTTGTGTCGATGCCATTCATGCTAGCAAGCAAATACGCTTGATGATTAATAAAGGCTTAACGCGTACGCGACGCGCTGTTATTGTTATGCAAGGTGAGCAGCAATCAAGTTATCAGCCATGGTGGGATGAGGATGACCGCTTAATAAAGATCAAGCCGGTTGCTGCCATCGCGTCAAAGATCAAGAAATTGTTAGGTACTGATATGGTTGATGGTCAGTTGATCTTAATGGATCCTTTAGGTAATTTGATGATGCAATATAAATCAGGCTTTGACCCTTATGCAGTGAAGCGTGATATAAAAAAATTACTTAGAATTTCACAAATTGGATAAGTCTTCATGTTTAGGTTTTTTACACTTTTAGTTACCTTTTTTGTCATTCTGAGTGCTGTTTCGGGGGCTTATCAGCGTGTGTTGCATGTTGATGTACAAGCTTGTACTGAGCTGGCAACTTGTTTTACGCAAGCTAGTCAGTTATTTGCACAGATTTCTATGCGTGCACAAGATATTGTTTGGTTGACGCATTATTTGAGTGCCGCAGCAGTCGTGTTGTTTCTGCTGTGTATGTTGCTAACTAGCTTTTGGGCAAAGGGATCTAAGCTAGCAATCATCAGTTGGACTTTGGTATTGACTGGTTTGTTTGTTTTGCAAATTTGTTTAGCAATGCATCAAGAGTGGCTAGGGGCGGCTGTTAATCATTTGGCACATTATTTAGTGAGTGCCTTAGCTATCTTTGTTGCCTTTCATATCTATTTGCGGAGTAAATCTGCATTTATTAAACGTACTGATACTCCGCCACGCTGGTTGGCTTATTGTGCGATAGCGCTATTATTTGTGCAAATTACGCTGGGAGCATGGCTAACTGCGAATAATGCAGGATTGGTGTGTGATGGCTTTCCACGTTGTTTGAACTCTTGGTGGCCGCAGGCTAGCTATCAATACGCATTTGATTTATTTTCGTCACTGTCATTTAGTGCCAAAGTAGCGGTACATTGGGTACATCGTTTATTTGCGATCGTTGCCTTTGTGGTGATTGCTTTGTTAATGTTGATTGCAACAGGTAGCTCTATTAAGCAAGTTCGGTTGGCGAGTTATGTTATTGGCATTCTATTGTTACTACAGATTGCTGCTGGAATTGGGTTGGTCAAATTAGAGCTACCTATTTGGTTAGTTGTTATTCACAGTATGACGGCTATTGTGCTAATGCTGCCATTACTAGCAATCAGTTTTTACTTCAAATATCAAAGCTTAGAGACTAAAGAAGGTGAACCGTTAGTTGCAGATTCTGAGTTCAGTTTAGAGGTTGATGATGAACTTAGTCTAGATACTTCTGCATTTGAAAGGCTTGAAAAAGAACCCGCTGTTGTTGCTGAAGCGGTTGAACCATTGCAGCCGCAGCCAGAGTCATTATATTTACGTTTAAAATCACAGTTAGGAAAAACCAGGTCAGGGCTAGGCACCGTCTTATCAGCAGTCTCTTTAGGCTCGCGTAAGATAGATAGGAACTTATTAGAGGAAATTGAAACAAGCTTGTTAATGGCCGATGTGGGAATGGAAGCGACTACAGAAATTATTGCTAAGTTGCAGGACAGTGTAGAAAAGCACCAGTTAAAAGATGCAAGTGCTTTATCTGAATTATTAAAACAGCAGTTATTAGAAATTTTAGAGCCTGTTAGTGAGCCATTAGTCATTCCAAAACAAGACGGGCCTTTTGTTATTTTGGTCGTGGGTGTGAATGGTGTGGGTAAAACCACGACAATTGGTAAATTAGCGCAACGCTTACAGCGTCAAGGGCATAGTGTCATGTTGGCAGCAGGTGATACCTTCAGAGCAGCAGCAGTTGAACAACTGCAAGCATGGGGCGAGCGTAATCAGATTCATGTAGTGGCGCAGCATACTGGTGCTGACTCTGCTTCAGTCATTTTTGATGGGGTGCAATCAGCACAAGCAAAAGGTATTGATGTCTTGATTGCTGATACCGCTGGACGCTTGCATACCAAATCCAATTTAATGGAAGAGTTGAAAAAAGTTAAACGGATTATGGGGAAGTTGGATTCGACAGCACCACATGAAGTATTATTGGTTTTAGATGCTGGCACGGGTCAAAATGCGCTTGTACAAGCTGAACATTTTAATAATACGGTGGCATTGACTGGTTTAGCATTAACCAAGCTGGATGGTACTGCAAAAGGGGGGATTATTTTTGCCTTGGCAAAACAGCGTGGCATTCCTATTCGCTTTTTGGGTGTGGGTGAAAGTATCGATGACTTACAAGATTTTAATGCTGAGCAGTTTATTGATGCATTATTTATGGAAAATGAAAGCTAGGGTTTATGCTGACTTTTGATCATGTCTCTAAGCGTTATGCTGATGCCAGCGATGCCTTGGTTGATATTAACTTGCACCTTAATAAAGGGGAGATGGCATTTTTAACTGGGCACTCAGGTGCAGGTAAGAGCACTCTGCTTAAGCTTGTTGCTTTGATAGAGCGTTGCACTAGGGGGCAGTTATTGGTGGATGGACAAAATTTATGTCGGATGGGAGATGGTCAAATTCCCTTTTTACGGCGTAAATTAGGGTTAATTTTTCAAGATTATAAAGTATTAGCAGATAGAACGGTATTTGATAATGTTGCTTTGCCTTTGGTTGTTGCCGGGGTGGGGCAGTATGAAGCTGCTCGGCGCGTGCGTGCGGCTTTAGATAAGGTTGGTTTATTAGCAAAAGAGAAGAAGTTTCCATTATCGCTATCTGGTGGGGAGCAGCAGCGTGTAGGGATTGCTAGGGCAGTGGTCAATAAACCAGCCATTATATTGGCTGATGAGCCGACAGGGAACCTTGACCCGGAATTATCTGCAGAAATTATGAATTTATTTGCGCAGTTTCAGCAAGTCGGTGTGACTGTGTTGATCGCGACGCATAATATAGAGTTGATTGCTAGGCTGCGGTATAGAGTATTGCAATTAGAGCACGGCCGGCTGATTACGCAATAGTTATGCAGCCCAATAGAAAAAAGATAAAAAAGAAAAAATCACCGCCTCAAGCTATCAGGCATAAACAAACCAAGCGTAGTGCTGAGGGTTTTGTCTTGATAGCGATAAAAATGCATTGGCATGCACTACATTCTAGCTTATTGCGTCTATGGCAAACCCCTTTTAATTCAGCAATGGCGATTGCGATTATGGCCATTGCGATTGCTTTGGCGGGTAGCTTTTATATTTTGGTCAGTAATGCCCAGCAAATAGTTGATTCACTACAAACGGGCAAGCAGGTTTCATTATTTTTACATGAACGGGTCACTGAGCAACAGGCGCAGCGACTGGTACAGCGCTTACAAAAAAATGAGCAGATTGATACAGTTACCTTAATTACTAAACAGCAAGCCTTGGCTGAGTTTCAGCAGTATAGTGGCTTTGGTGCTGCACTGAATGCTTTGGAGACAAACCCGTTACCGAATGTGATACAGGTTTTACCTGATAATAGTGTGACTGAGGCTTTGCAATTGACACAGTTGCTTGCACAATTACAGCATGAACGTGAAGTTGATTTTACGCAAATGGATATGGATTGGGTGGCTCGTTTACAGGCCATCATGCAGATTAGTAGCAGTGTATTGGTATTATTAAGTGTATTACTGGCATTGGCGGTGGTCTTTATTACCGGTAATACTATACGCCTTGAGTTACAAGCACGTCGTGAAGAAGTGATCGTACAAAAATTAGTGGGTGCTACTAACCGATTTATAAGTTTGCCTTTTTTATATAGTGGCTTTTGGTTTGGTTTGTTGGCGGGCTTACTTGCTTGGAGTATCATTGCTTTGATGTTGTTATTAATAAGTACGCCAGTAGAGCAGTTATCTGTACTTTATCAAAGTCATTTTCAATTGCGTTTTTTGAGTTTTACAGAATCCATGTTGTTATTTTTTGGGGCAGCAGGGTTGGGTGTTGTCGGTGCACAGGCTGTGGCTTATCATCAGTTACGGCAGTTAAAACCTGAATAAACTTGTTTTTAAACTTTACGACCTTATATCTTGTAAAGCAAGTGAATTATCGGTAAGGTAATGGGATAGGACATTATTGGAATAAGGCACTTGGAAATAAATAAGCATCCAATATTTTGGCAGGATTTTTGTTTGTCATTAGTGCTGTAGCAATAGGCGCATAGCAGGCTACGTAACGATTGCTACAGTACTGATGACGGACAAAAAAACCAGTAAAGATGGATGATTATTTATTTTCAGGTGCCTAAGTGTGCTTCGTACCCTGATGTAAGTACCCAAGCATAACTAATTTTACGCAGGATTTTTTTTCATCTTCAAGGCGTATAAATAGGCGCATAGCTGGCTACGCAACTATTTATGCAACGCTGAAGATGAAAAATAAAGACCAGTAAAATGTTAAAATAGTTGTGTTTGGGTACTTATAGCCGAAGTATGGTGGTTGCTTGAATTAAAAATAATAATAGGGAGAGCAGTATGTCGAAAAGTCAAAATCTGCAAGATACTTTTTTAAATACATTAAGAAAAGAGCATACGCCAGTATCAATTTTTCTGGTTAATGGTATTAAATTGCAGGGTCGGGTGGATTCATTCGATCAATACGTCGTTATGTTAAAAAATACCATGGTACAAATGGTTTATAAGCACGCAATCTCTACTATCGTGCCTGGTAAGCCAATTAATATGCATAAAGAGGATGATATTGAGTAATTTAATGAAGCAAAGCAGGGAGAACGATATTGTTTGACCGTCCCGAATCAGGTGAAAGAGCAGTTTTGGTACACATAAAATTATATGCAGGCCAAGAAGATTTAAATGAGTTGAAAGAGTTGGCGCGTTCAGCAGGAGCTGAAGTAGTACATGTTTTGACTGGCTCTAGAAATAACCCTGATCCAAAATATTTTATTGGTGCGGGCAAACTGGATGAGTTAAAAGCTGCTTTAGCAGAATATGAAGCAGATATTGTGCTGTTTAATCATGTGTTGACTCCTAGTCAAGAGCGTAATTTAGAAGCGGCTCTAGAAGTGCGGGTTGTGGATCGTAATGGCTTGATTCTGGATATTTTTGCCTTACGCGCAAAAACTCATGATGGAAAATTACAAGTTGAACTAGCACAATTGAACCACCTTTCTTCACGTTTAACCAGAGGCTGGACGCATTTGGATAGGCAGAAGGGTGGGATTGGTATGCGTGGTACTGGAGAAACCCAGCTTGAGGATGATAGGCGGCAAGTTGCTATGCGTATCAAGCTGGTGCAAAGCCGTTTAGCGAAAGTTGTTAAGCAACGCCATCAAGGACGTGCTCGACGCAAACGCTCGGCTGTGCCAAATGTATCACTAGTCGGTTATACCAATACAGGCAAATCGACACTATTTAATGTGCTGACAGGTGCAGATATTTATGCTGCTAATCAGTTATTTGCTACTTTAGACCCGACTTTAAGACGGTTTGATTTAGCGCCTGGGTCAGAAGTGGTACTAGCGGATACGGTCGGATTTATCAGGCATTTACCGCATGAATTAGTGGCGGCATTTAAATCAACATTACAAGAGGCGACTGACGCCGATTTATTATTGCATGTGATTGATGCGAATGATTCTGATCGTGATGAGACGATTCAAGAAGTGAATCGGGTACTGAAAGAAATTGGTGCCGATGCGAATCAGCAATTAGAGGTTTATAATAAAATTGATTTACTGGAAGATTTTCAGCCACGTATAGATCGTGATGAGCAAGGTTTACCTATTCGAGTGTGGATATCTGCACAAACAGGTGCAGGCATGGACTTATTGCTGCAAGCATTGGCAGAAATTTTTTCCAATACAAAAGTGAAAAAACTATGTCATTTATTGCCTAGTCAAGGTGATGTACGCTCAAAATTATTTGCAGTGGCGGAGATCTTAGAGGAAAAATATACCGATGCAGGCGGGTGGGAGTTGTTGGTTGAAATTGATCAACAGCACTTAGGAGTCCTGAAAGAAGTGGATTTTGAAGAAATTCTCTAAAGGATGATTGTGTAATGGTGCATTATTTAGGATAATTACCCAGTCAGGCCATAGGTTTTTCTATGGCGTATGCAAATAGTGCGAAAAGCACATGATTTGTATATAAAAAAGATTATTAATAATTGTTTCGGTAAAGTTTGTTTTTCTGAGTAATTATATAATTTGATTCATTAATATTTTGTAGTACAAGTGTGGAGTTTACGAATGTCTTGGAATGAGCCAGGCGGTGATAAGAATAAAGACCCTTGGAGTGGTCGCAACGAGGAAAATGGACCTCCTGATTTAGATGAAGCGATTCGTTCGCTACAAGATAAATTAGGAGGCATTTTTGGGGGAGGTAAAGGCGGCAAAGGTGATAATAACGAGCCTTCTGGGCCTTCGCTAAAAGGTCTAGGATTTCTGGCACTTGGTGCGATGGCTTTATGGGGTGCTAGTGGCTTTTATATTGTTGATGAGGGAAATCGTGGTGTCGAAATGCGTTTCGGCAAATATATTGCCACCACACAACCAGGTTTGAACTGGAAACTACCTTCACCTATTGAAAAAGTAGAAATTGTTAATATTGCAAAACAACGCTTTTTAGAAGTGGGTTACCGCTCAGGTGGTGGTCGTCAACGTGGTATGGGCTCTGTTGCTAAAGAAGCCTTAATGCTGACTAAAGATGAAAATATCGTTGATGTACGCTTGGCGGTACAGTACCAAGTTAATGATGCTAAAAAGTATTTGTTCAATATCATGAATCAAACTGCAACCTTGAAACAGGTAACTGAAAGTGTTCAGCGTGGTGTTGTTGGTGGTAGCACTATGGATTTTGTGCTAACAGAAGGTCGTAGCCAGATTGTTGCAGACATTAAGGTCGAAATTCAGAATATAATGGACTCTTATGAGTCAGGTATTCTTATTGCCAGTGTTAACTTGCAGGATGCACAGCCACCCGAGCAAGTACAAAGTGCTTTTGAAGATGCGATTAAAGCGCGGGAAGATAAACAGCGCTTGATTAATGAAGCGGAAACTTATGCGAATGGTATAGTTCCTAAAGCGCGTGGTGCCGCAGCTAGAATTCTTCAGGAAGCTGAAGGTTATA
>CAZXJK010000014.1:0-7901 GCA_964640895.1 uncultured Methylomonas sp. | reverse complement strand
ATTTCGGCTGCCGAAGGGGATGTCAGTCGTTTTTCACAGATTTTGACTGAGTATAATAACGCGCCTGAGGTAACTCGCAAACGTATCTATTTAGATACGATGGAAGAGGTTATGAGTGGTACTGATACCGTGCTAGTGGATGTGAAAGGGGGTAATAATATTATGTATTTACCTCTTGATAAGTTAGCGGCTAGATCTCAGGCAGTCAATAAGCAGCTTACACGTTATAAGTCTGCACCGACTACTCAACCTTATAATATGAATAATGTCCCACGACCTTCGGGTCGAGGCCGAACAGAGAGAGGGCGCTAAAATGTCAGCAAATAAAATTTTAGTGGGCGTTGGTGCTGTATTCACTGTGTTTATGATGAGTGTTTTTACAGTGACTGAGACTGAAAAAGCCATTAAATTCAAGTTAGGGGAAATTGTCGAGGCGGATTATCAGCCTGGCTTGCATTTTAAATTTCCATTTATTAATAACGTCAAAAAATTTGATGCACGTATCTTAACCTTAGATTCTTCACCTGAGCGGTTTTTAACATCAGAAAAGAAAAATGTCATTGTTGATTCGTTTGTAAAGTGGCGTATTGGTGATGTGAAAATATTCTACACTGCTGTTGCAGGGGACCCATACCAAGCTAATATACGTTTAGATCAAGTCATTAAAGATGCTTTTCGTAGTGAGTTTAGTCAGCGTGATATTAAACAATTAGTATCAACTGACCGTAGTGCTGTACGTGAAGCTCTGATTTCTAAGACTGCCGAAGCAGCACGTACTTTAGGGATTGAAATTGTTGATGTACAAGTTAAGCGTATTGATCTGCCTAGCGAAGTAAGCCATTCGGTCTATAGTCGTATGGAGGCTGAACGTGCTCGAGTCGCGCGTGAGTTCAGATCGCAGGGTTCGGAAGCAGCTGAGAAAGTACGTGCTAATGCAGATAAGCAAAAAGAAATTATTTTAGCGAATGCATTTCGTGATTCTGAGGTCATGAAAGGTCAAGGTGATGCGAAAGCAGCTAATATCTATGCTAAAGCATACGGAGAAAATATTGAATTTTATACCTTTTACCGCAGTATGATTGCTTATAAGAGAACCTTCAGTAGTTCATCAAATATTATGGTGACGGAGCCGGATTCGGAATTCTTTAAATATTTTAAGAAAATGAAATAATTTTTAGACGGTACACACAGCTTGTGTGCTGCTAGCTTAAAAGTTATTTAACAATCAAACGCTCTGCTTATGCGGAGCGTTTTTGTGTCAATTGGATAAAAATCATGTTACAAAGAGATCCTTGGTTATTGCCTGATGGTGTAGAAGAAGTTTTACCCGATGATGCAAAGCACTTGGAAACATTACGCCGACAATTGTTGGATGTTTTTCAATGTTGGGGTTATGCAAAGGTCATTCCACCTTTTATAGATTATTTAGACTCATTACTAACAGGTTCAGGTCACGATTTAAATTTACAAACCTTTAAACTGACCGATCAATTAAGTGGTGAAGTGTTAGGTATTCGTGCTGATATGACACCACAGGTTGCCAGAATTGATGCGCATACCTTAAGTCATCAGCAGCCATCTAGGTTATGTTACGTTGGTACTACTTTGCATACGCGAGGTAGTGCGTTGGACAAAACCCGTATTCCGATGCAGATTGGTGCGGAGTTATTTGGACATGCGGGTATCGAAAGTGATACTGAGGTAGTCCAGCTTATGCTGGAAACACTGGCAATGGCAGGTTTAAAAAATGTACACCTTGATTTAGGGCATGTAGGTATTTACCGTGGCTTGGTTGCACAGGCGGGTTTAACAACAGCGCAAGAGTTAGAATTATTTGAAGTGCTGCAACGTAAAGCTAATGGTGAGCTGCTTGAGTTGTTAGAAAAATATGCTGTTGCTGATGAGTTACGTGCTATTTTTCTAAGTTTACCGAAACTGAATGGTGATCAAGCCATATTGGCAGATGCTGTTACTGTATTTGCTGCTGCGGATGCTAGTGTTAAGGCCGCCTTAGCTCAATTGCGCGAATTAGCTAATATTTTACATGGCTACTATCCTGAACTAACGATCAGTTTTGACTTGGCGGAATTGCGTGGCTATCACTATCATACCGGTATGGTGTTCTCCGCTTTTGTTCCGCAAGTAGGTAAAGAAATTGCACGTGGTGGGCGCTACGATAATATTGGACAGATATTTGGTTGCGCGCGTCCTGCTACTGGCTTTAGTGCAGACTTAAAAGTATTGGCTGCACTGACCAAAAACGAAATAGATCAGGATGATGCGGTAAAAATATTAGTACCGTATGTTAAAGGTGATAACGACTTAGATGAAAAAGTACGTGATTTGCGCGCGAGCGGTCATATCGTGATCAAGGCATTATCTGAGCAACAAGGCGGTGCTCAGCAATTAGGTTGTAATCAAACATTAGAAAAAATAGATAAGAACTGGGTTCTTGTCCCATTAAATTAATCTGGAACTGTTATGGGTAAAAATGTTGTAGTCATCGGTACGCAATGGGGCGATGAAGGAAAAGGTAAATTAGTTGATTTATTAACGGATCAAGTGCAAGCTGTGGTGCGTTTTCAAGGTGGTCATAATGCCGGACATACACTGGTTATTGATGGAAAAACAACTGTTTTGCATTTAGTTCCTTCGGGCGTTTTACGTGAAGATGTACAATGTTTGATTGGTAATGGCGTAGTACTTTCTATTGAAGCCTTACTAAAAGAGATAAAAATATTAGAAAAATCAGGGGTACCAGTACGTTCTCGCTTATTAATCAGTGAAGCCTGTGCTTTAATCTTGCCGATTCATGTGGCTATCGATCAAGCGCGGGAAGTTGCCAAGGGTGCTAAAGCGATTGGTACGACTGGACGTGGTATTGGTCCAGCTTATGAAGATAAGATTGCACGACGTGGTATCCGGGCGGGTGATTTATTGAACCCTGCATTATTCGCTGAAAAATTAAGAGAGTTATGTACATTCCATAACTTTATGTTAACCGAGTTTTACAAAGTACCTGCGGTTGATTTTGATAATATGTTGGCTGAATCTTTGGCATTGGCAGAACAAATAAAACCGATGTTAACCGATGTGGCTGAAAAATTGTATGATTATCAAGCGGCAGGTAGTAACTTATTATTTGAAGGTGCGCAAGGTGCGCTATTAGATATTGACCATGGTACTTACCCCTATGTAACCTCATCTAATACCACCGCTGGAGGTGCAGCAACAGGTACAGGTGTCGGCCCTTTAGATATTGATTATGTTTTAGGTATTACCAAGGCTTACTCAACGCGAGTCGGTAATGGGCCTTTTCCTACTGAGCTAGATGATGAGTATGGGCAGCATTTGGGTGAAAAAGGCCACGAGTTTGGTGCTACCACTGGTAGAAAAAGGCGTACAGGGTGGTTTGATGCCGTTTCTATGCGTAAATCAGCACAAATGAATTCTTTAAGTGGTATGTGTTTGACTAAGTTGGATGTCTTGGATGGCTTAGATAAAATTGGAATTTGTACTGCCTATAAGATTGCAGGTAAAGAAGTAAGCATTGCCCCACTTGGTGCTGAAAAATATGCTCAATGTGTGCCTGTTATTGAGTATATGGCTGGCTGGTCCGAGGTGACTAGAGGTATTACCGAGCTAGATAAATTACCTGCTAATGCACGTGCTTACATCGCTCGTTTAGAGGAGTTAGTTGGCGTTGATATTGCAATTTTATCAACAGGGCCAGAACGTAATGAGACGATTGTTTTAGCAAATCCATTTGCGTAAATAAAATGCATGGGGGGAGGAGTTCCTACTCCTCTCTTTATTCTTGCACCTTGATGTCAAACAAAAAACCTGTGCAATCTGTATATTCTTTTCCAGTAATGATCTTAATGACTTGCTTAGGGTGAGAATTCAATAATACCCGAGTCTAGCTAGTCTTTTAACTACACAGTCATGCCAGAAAAACAGTTGCGTAGTTGTTATGCGCCTATATTGTTAATACGGCTGTGAAGCTAAGGAGCGCACACGAAACAACCTCCCGATTTCTAACGAGTCTTTTTGCACCAGCAGAGATGATCTCATTCGTTGCGTAGAATAAGGCACTTGGAAATAAATAAGCATCCAATATTTGGGCAGGATTTTTGTTTGTCATCAGTACTGTAGCAATAGGCGCATAGCAGGCTACGTAACTGTTGCTACAGTACTGATGACGGACAAAAAAACTAGTAAAGATGGATGATGTGTGTTTCCAGGTGCCTAACTATGCGCCTCATGAGCTCATCCCCGCTGATAGAAAAATCATGTGCTATAACTTCGGGATGTTATTCCGTGCACGTTCCTAAAATACTGTGTCATATTTTTGGGTATTATTAAATCCTGACTCCTAATCACAAGTTAAAAAATAGCTATGACCAAACCAATACTGAAAATATCAATCGGCTCTTGTACTGATCAAGGTGTTAAGGAGCGTAATGAAGATTTTTTAGGAGCAATTATGCCAGAAGGATCGCAATTAACCCACAAAGGGATTGTGGCTGCGATTGCGGATGGCATGAGCGGTAGTGATGCGGGGCATGAGGCCAGTCATTGCTGTGTGGCAGGGTTTTTAAGTGATTATTACAGTACCCCTGACTCGTGGTCGGTAAAGCAGGCAGGGCAGAAAATATTATCAGCAACTAATTCATGGTTGTATAGCCAAGGGCAACAGCGTTATCAATCTACCAAAGGCATGGTCAGTACTTTAAGTATTGTAGTGCTTAAATCGAAGACTGCCCACTTGCTGCATATCGGGGACTCACGTATTTATCGGCTGCGGCACGGTGATTTGGAGCAATTGACGCGCGACCATCGTGTGTGGGTTTCTGATGAAAAGAGTTATCTAAATCGAGCAATGGGGATAGAGCCTCGCCTAGAGGTGGATTATAAATCGGTTTCTTTGGAAAAAGGCGATCTGTTTTTTATGAGCACCGATGGAGTGCATGATTTTATTGCGGAAAAAACACTGAAAGCCTTGCTGCAGTCGGGGAATGATTGGGATGCTATTACCCAGCAAATCGTTCGGCATGCCAGTGATAATGATAGTGATGATAATTTAAGCTGTCAGATTTTTAGAATTGATGAGTTGCCGCTTGCAAAAGAGGATGAGGTATTACGCCAGTATGATGATTTACCTTTTCCGCCACTTTTAGATGCTGACATGATTTTAGATGGCTATAAAATTGAAGCTGAACTACATGCCAGTAAACGTACCCAGATTTATCGTGCCTTTGATACCAAGACCAATACCCAAGTTATCTTAAAAACACCTTCTATTTTATACGAGGATGATACTTATTATATAGAGCATTTTTTGCATGAAGAGTGGGCAGGAAAGCGTATTAAACATGATAATGTACTTAAAATTCTCGATTCGGATAGAGAGAAAAGTTGTATTTATTATGTGACTGAGTATCTTGAAGGACAGACGCTAAGAGAGTGGATCGACAATACCCCTAAGCCTTACATACGTGAGATTCGTTTGATTGTCGAGCAGGTAGCCAAGGGGCTACGAGCCTTGCATCGTATGGAAATGTTGCATCAAGATTTAAAGCCTGAAAATATTATGATTGATGCAAGTGGCACGGTAAAAATCATTGACTTTGGTTCGGTGAAAATAGCAGGTATTACTGAAATAACGCCGTTAGAGCATGGCGGTGATGACGATGTGTTGGGCACGCTAAATTATACAGCACCAGAATACCACCTTGGTCAACGCGGTTCGGTAAAGTCAGACTTATATTCTCTGGGTGTCATTACCTACGAAATGATTAATGGCGCACTGCCTTTTGGTGGTGATATGCCGGAAAAACCGAATAAATTGAATTTGGCAAAACTAAAATATGTGCCCAGTTTTCATAAAAACACCATGGTACCCGTGTGGATTGATGGAGCCTTAAAAAAGGCGACTTCGATTGAACCACAAATGCGCTATGAAGAATTGTCCGAGTTTTTATATGACTTGAGTAATCCGAATTCTGATTTTTTGCAAGGTTCTGTGAGTATGCCATTAATGGAGCGTAACCCAACAGTTTTTTGGAAAAGTATCAGTGCTATTTTATTGATGGTAAACCTTGTTTTGTTTTATCTGTTATTTAAATAAGAGCAGCTAGATCATGCTTCTTACTGCATAAATATAGCCGTTAGTTACCTGCATTGCTAGGTGCATGGTGTGTATTTAGCTAGAAGCAAATATATTTTATTGCATTAATGAGTTTACTAACGTCGTTTTTTCTATAAAATAACTGTCGACTAGATCACATTTTTATTTTTTGAGTTAAATCTAAGTAATTATTATTACAGGAGTTATCGTGTTTAAAAAAAGTGCATTATCGCTATTTATGGCAATGAATTTAACGGCTTGTGGAACGATGTGGGAAAATACGCGTCCGAAAACAACGGGCTTAGAGCAGATTTTAATATCGACTGCTGCTGATCGTGCTAGTAATAAATTCGCAGAGAGTGAAGCAGGTAAAAAGGTTCTTAGTAGCCAGTTAGGGAAAAGCTATATAGATGACACCGGTTTTGAGAATTTTGACAGCAGGTATGTTTATGCACTGCATAGTGTGCGTCGTTATATGATGGATGCTGGGGTGACTTTGGTTGATAAAATGGAAGATGCAGATACGATTATTGAAGTGGCAGCAGGTGCTTTATCTATTGATAATACCGGGTTTTTATTAGGTATACCTGCCATGGGAGTGCCAATCCCACTTGCTGGGCAGTTAGAGATGCCTGAAATTGCTTTATACAAAAGTGATAAAAATCGCAGTATTGCTAAATTTTCAGTCAGTGTACGTGATGCTAAAACGGGAGTACCGAAAGGCCACTCATTTACAACTATAGGAACAGCTTGGTCGAAAGATTGGACCATTCTGGTCTTATTTGAGTTTTCTAGTAATGACTTAGAAATGCCTGAAGAATACAAAAGTATAGGTGACTGATTTTAATTTTTTGTAAATCATGCAGGTAAGGAAAAGAAGGTTTTTAGCCGTGGCCATTGGCTCTTTCGGCTAAAAACTTCTGCTTCGGGGTATTATTAAATTCTGGCTCCTAAGAGTTTTATCCTCATGTGTTTATGGCGCATATACAAATATATACAAGCGATACCAATAAGCAATGGTGGAGGAGGATCTGGTGCCTTCGCCGCTATATCAAAAACATAAGGTGCAAAGCTGCCATCTGAAAAAAATAATGGAGGCAATAATATACTATTTAGAATTGTTCCGTTATCAGGGTCTAGCGTGTAAATTGAGCCTGAGGCACTGGAAGCATATAAAAACTTCCCGTCAAAAGCGAGACCTTCAATATCATCAGCAGGTGCCAGAAATCTATTGATGAAACTGACGTTGTTGTCATACGGAGAATATTCACCAATATAGCGATGACCGTTAAATTGGTTAAAGTCATCTGAAAAGGCTCCAAACTCACGACCGTAGCCATCTCCTCCAAGCCCTCCAACAGGGAAATGACCAATGTCACCTTGAAAGAAAGTGGGTCCCCAGAATACCTCTTCATCTTCATCAGGTGCACCAATATTTTTAATGCGGTGGATATCAGGGATAGGGTTGGCATGAGCGAAAAATGTAAAGCCATCACTCCCTTGAGGTTGCCAGCTTAAACCGTCTGGGCCAAATGAACTTAAAAGCCCTGGTGTTTGGTATTTAACTTCGCCTGTGAAGATGTCTATTCCATAAATTATTGTTCGAGCTATAACTTCGGGGGAAGACGGGTCACTGAAAGGGCCGTTAGTGCCTAGTTGGTAAAGCAGGGTGCTTCCGTGATCAGCGATAGATAGACCTGCTCTGTGGTGTCAGGGCCTAATACCGCTACCAGTCGCATTAAATACATAAACATCAACTAGTTGCATACTC
>CAZXJK010000013.1:0-22108 GCA_964640895.1 uncultured Methylomonas sp. | reverse complement strand
CCCTTGCTCAGTTATTTTAAAAGAAACATCCTGATAGTGCCCCACCTTACCTGGGATATTAAGGCACCTGCAACACGACCGACATCCCCATGATTGACGACTTATCCCCATAACCTACTATTTATTGATACACTCTCGCTCAATATAGCCAACTACCTCACCATCACTACAGGCACTACAATCACTAGAATAAGTTTTAACCGTCCCCACTTGTCCCACTTCAGCACAAACTGGTTTAAATATCATGGTACAAACTTGCGGCCTCGGCTCTGTACAAACAATAAAACCAGCAGGTCGCTCAGGCACATTCTGACAAGCAGCCAACAATAACGCTAACAAAACAATACTATTTCTCATTTTCATTGCAGCCCCCTAAAGATCTTACTCAACCAACGACAATTTAAGCACTACCCCAAAAAATGGATGATCTAAATAATGCACATCATTCAACATTACGCGTCGTTTTTCGGTAATACGATAAAACAAAGCATCCCCTTCAATAGTTGCAGTTGGGCCTAGCTCTATATCAGCCAACACATGCAATAAATTACCACGCTGAATTTTCAACCATCCCTGTATATTTGCAGCTTCATTAGTCATATCAATAGGCAAACTAATACGATTACTTTTTACGGACACTCGCCAAGACTGATAACTCAAGGGCTGATAGCCACCCGCTCTACGTAACCGGTTATATATGTTTTGTAAACTCTTCGTGCTGGACTTAACTTCTGCATAGGTTCCAACAGGCTTAAGCTCAGTTTCTATCTGTTCAAATAATTCAGTATTGGGCGCACTTTGCTGAAATACAATGACTTCAATTTGAAACCTACGCTCATTGGCCTGAGCGCCGTTACAACTTAATAAAAATAATACTGTAACAAGAAATACTTGCAAGTGCTTATTCATGAATCATCCGTTAATTGAGTTAATAACGCGCTAATAAAGGTTGTTTTATCATCAGTCGTGGCAAATTTTTGGGTAAAACGCAATTTATCGCCGCCCTCAAACTTATATATATTGGCTTGTGTTTGAATCAAAATTAATAGTTGTTGCATATTCAATTTAGGGTCAGCGGTAAATAGCAAACGTCCACCTTCCGCATGTGCATCAATTTTCTTCACCCCAATATCATTGGCTTGCTGCTTTAACTCCGTCACTGCAAACAAGGTCTTAGTTTGCTCTGGCAATAGACCGAAGCGATCAATCATTTCAATCTGCAATGCCTTTAACTCATCTTTACTGTCAGTACTGGCAATACGTTTATATAACACCAAGCGCGCATGGATATCAGGCAAATAATCTTCAGGAATTAAAGCAGCCGTTTGCAAATCAACCTCCGTACCTGTGTGCATGGGCGCATCCAGTTCTGGCTGTTTACCCGATTTTAAAGCATTCACAGCCCGTTCTAGCAGTTCGGTATATAAAGTAAAGCCTATTTCCTGAATTTGTCCACTTTGGCCATCGCCCAACAACTCCCCTGCACCACGAATTTCCATATCATGCGTTGATAACAAAAAGCCTGCGCCTAATTCACCTGACGTTTCTAAAGCCTCCAAACGCTTTACTGCATCCTTACTCATGAGCTTTTTAGGCGGCGTAATAAAGTAAGCATAAGCTCTATGGTGCGAGCGCCCTACTCGGCCACGCAGTTGATGCAATTGCGCTAAACCTAATTTATCAGCGCGGTTGATGATAATCGTATTCGCTGTCGGAATATCAATACCACTTTCAATAATCGTAGTACTTAATAACACATTAAAACGCTGATGATAAAAATCCAACATAATACGCTCTAACTCACGCTCAGGCATCTGCCCGTGTGCTATTTCAATGCGCGCTTCCGGTACCAGCCTTTCAAGTTCACGCGCCATTTTATCCATAGACTTAACATCATTATGCAAAAAATACATCTGCCCACCGCGCTTAATTTCTCGCAGGCAAGCCTCTTTTACTAACGAATCAATCCACTCAGAAATAAACGTGCGAATCGCATGACGATTAGGCGGCGGTGTCGCGATAATGGAAACATCACGCAAACCCGACATCGCCATATTTAAAGTTCTCGGAATCGGAGTTGCCGTCAAGGCCAGTAAATCGACTTCCTGACGGATCGCTTTGAAATGTTCCTTCTGGCGCACCCCAAAACGATGTTCTTCATCAATAATGACCAAACCTAAATCACGGTACTTAATCTCTTTGGAAAGCAGTTTATGCGTACCAATCACAATATCAACTTTACCTTCGGCAAGTTCAGCAATGATAACTTTCTGTTGTTTAGGGGTTTGAAAACGTGATAACACTTCAACCCGAAATGGCCAGTCGGCAAAGCGGTCACGAAAATTTTGAAAATGCTGTTGTGCCAGTAGCGTTGTCGGCACCAGCACCGCCACTTGCCGACCACTTTGCGCGGCAATAAAAGTCGCCCGCATTGCCACTTCAGTTTTGCCAAAGCCCACATCACCACAAATGACCCGATCCATAGGTTGACCTGAAGTCATATCGTCTAAAATACTATCAATCGAAGTTTGTTGATCCGGCGTTTCTTCAAATGGAAAGGCATCGGCAAATGCCAGATATTCGGCTTGCTCATATACAAATGCATGCCCTTTATTCAAGGCACGCTTTGCATGAATATCCAATAATTCAGCTGCTACATCATGAATTTTCTCTAATGCTTTTTTCTTCGCTTTGCTCCATTGGTCGCCACCCAAACGATGCAGCGGCGCTGTATCAGGGTTTACTCCCGTATAACGCCCAATCACATCTAGCGCTGATACTGGCACATACAACTTATCTTCGTTAGCATATTCCAGCGTTAAAAATTCAGCATCTATATCACCAAATTGCAAAACCTGTAGCCCTAAGTAACGCCCCACACCGTGCTCCTGATGCACAACAGGTGAACCTACCGTCAATTCATTTAGGTTATTAACTATTTTTTCCAACTCATGTGCGGCAGATTTTTTGCGCCTACGTCGTTGTTGTGCTTTATCACCCATTAACTGAGTTTCAGTAATAATAGCCAATCCAGCTTGTTGTAAATATAAGCTATGATCTAAAGGCGCAACCACGATACAAGGGGAATTTTCCTGCTGTAAAAACTGCCCCCAGCTGTCTACCTGCTTGGCTTTAATTTTAAAAGAACGCAACTTATCCTGTAATGCCTCACGGTGCCCTGCTGTTTCTGCTGCAAACAACACTCGACTCTCGGTATTCGCCAAAAAGGCTTTTAATCGACTTGCTGGCTCTTTCAAGCGGGCATCAATTGTCACCTCAGGCAATGCCACACTCCCAGCTAGCCATTCTACTTGCTCGGCTTGTTCCGCTAGCCCACCTAGCTGAATACGACGGAATTTATGTAACTGCTCAACAAATTCATCAGCTTGTATATACAATAATTCAGGGGCTAATAATGGCCGCTCCAAGTCATATTTACGCTGCTCAAAACGCTCCGCAATTTCAGCCGAAAATTGCTGCGTTGCTTGTGCAATCGTTGCAGGCAAAATAAAGACAGTTTTGGCAGGCAAATAATCAAATAAAGTATCCGTACTTTCGACGAACAGAGGCAAATACGCTTCAATACCACTCGGCGTAATGCCCTTGCTGACATCTTGATAAAGTGTGTTTTTTTGATAGCTATCAGGGAATGCTTCTCTAAATCCTTGCCGGAAATAATTGATTGCCTCATCAGTAAAAGGAAATTCTCGGGCTGGAAATAATTCTACCGCGTCTACTTTACCTAATGAACGCTGAGTTTCAGGATCAAAGGTACGAATCGACTCCACTTCTTCATCGAATAATTCAATTCGAAACGGGTATTGACTCCCCATAGGAAACAAATCAATAATCGAACCTCGCACCGCAAACTCGGCATGCTGCACCACTTGCGAAACACACTGGTAACCCACAGCTTCCAGTTTAATTCTGTTGAGTTCCAAATTAAACTGGCTACCATTATTAATCACAAAGCTATTCGCTAAAACATGATCCCTAGGTGCCAAACGATGCATTAAAGTCGCTACCGATAATACTAAAGCCCCTCGGGTAACCTCAGGTAATTTAGCCAAAGATTTTAAACGCTCTGAAACAATTTCAGGTAATGGCGAAAACACGTCATAAGGCAGAATTTCCCAATCAGGAAAATGTAGAATAGGATATTCATCCTGCAAAAAGAACGACAACTCATGCTCCAAACGTAAAGCGGTTTGCGAGTCTGGAGTTAACACCACAAACAAACGCTCTTCCGCTTTAATTGCTGTTGCAATCGCCAAGGAATCGGTACAGCCTTGCAAGCCACGCCAAAATATGGGTTGTTTTATTTTATGAGGAATTTTAGGGGTAAAAATGGCTTGAGTGTCGGACATGGTAACAAAGAGATAAAGTGTATATTAAAGAATAATGCACAAAGTACTCCAAATACTCGTATGAGCTATTAAAGCATATTAGTTTGCAAATTCGTGTGACACACTATTCCTCATCACAATGACCCACAATAATTTAATCTGATTTTAGGATAAGAAAAGTGTACCACTTAGTACAGATTTTAACCCAATTGCTTTGTAATGTAGATGAATTTTATGCATCATTTATCCCTATGCACAAGGAAATGTAAATTGATAACTACCACAAAAAAAATAGGATGAGTACAAGTAAAACAAATGCAATGCTCTTTATCGACTATGTTCATTTTCTTCAATGGCACAAAGGCCTAGAGCAGAACCAAACTCTAAAAATGTAGCGCCTTTATCAAACAAGGCCAGTTAATTCAACGGGTACTGCAAAAGTGGCGACACTTTTTGCTGGTTCTTACCGTATTCCCTCGGACATCTACAGGCATAAAAAAACCCTTGAAGCTATGTAGCTTAAGGGATTTCGGTCTTTATCGGACATGTTCGTTTTCTTCTATGGTACCGAGGGCCGGAATCGAACCGGCACTTCCGAAGAAACCGGATTTTGAATCCGGCGTGTCTACCAGTTTCACCACCCCGGCATTGAAGAGCCGACCATTATATTTAAAATATTTTTATATTGCTAGAGAATTCTAATAAAATGATAGTTTTTATTAAAGTTGAGCTAGCGAGCAATATAATATCCATGAAAAAAAGTGATTTTTACTATGATTTACCTGAAGCATTAATTGCTCAAAAACCTTTGGCAAAGCGTAGTGCCAGCCGATTATTATGCCTTGATAAAGAAACCGATAAGATTACTGATCGCCAGTTTGTAGATTTTTTAGATTTACTGCATGCGGATGACTTATTGGTGCTTAATAACACCAAGGTCATTCCTGCGCGTTTGTTTGGGCATAAACAATCAGGTGGTAAAGTTGAGATTTTAATTGAACGTGTGATTAGTGAGCATGAAGTACTAGCGCATATGCGATCCAGTAAGTCACCTAAGGCTGGCGTAATTATTGAACTAGATGCAGGTTTTAAATGCCAAGTTCTAGGACGAAAAGAAGATTTATTTCATTTGCAGTTCCAAGGGGAGCAAAGTTTGGCAGATATTTTAGAAAATATTGGTCATATGCCATTACCTCCGTATATCGAAAGGGCTGATGATGAAAATGATCACACTCGATACCAGACCGTGTTTGCAAAACAGAGCGGAGCAGTGGCCGCACCAACAGCTGGATTGCATTTTGATGATGAACTGATGGCAAGAATTAAAGCAAAAGGAATACAGATTTCTTTTGTCACCTTGCATGTCGCCAGCGGTACTTTTCGGCCTGTCAAAGTAGATAATTTAGCCGAACATATCATGCATAAGGAATATTTTGAAGTGCCTGAGGCAACTGTGAGCGCAGTAACACACACTAAAGCACGCGGGGGGCGAGTGGTTGCTATTGGAACGACAGCCGTGCGCTCTTTAGAGTCCGCCGCTCAAGAAGGCGCTTTACAGGCATGTAGTGGAGATACTAATTTATTTATCACGCCAGGCTACCAATTTAAAGTAGTAGATGCCATGGTAACCAATTTTCATTTACCTGAATCAACTTTACTAATGCTGGTTTCTGCCTTTGCGGGTTTTGACCGTATGCAAAAAGTGTATCAACATGCCATTACAGAGAAGTATCGCTTTTTTAGTTATGGGGATGCAATGTTTATTCAAAAACAATGAACACCTAGCTTAGGCACCTGGAAACACACATCATCCATCTTTACTGGTTTTTTGTCCGTCATTAGTACGGTAGCAATCGTTACGTAGCCTGCTATGCGCCTATTGCTGCAGCACTCATGACAAACAAAAATCCTGCCCAAATATTGGATGCTTATTTATTTCCAAGCACCTTAATATAGACTTCGCATGAAGAACGACAAAGCCAATTAAGTTACATGTTATTTAGTGTCGAAAAATTTTACACTGTAATTTTGCTACTAATTTAAAATACTAACCTAAAGACAGCACCTTTGACGTACACCCACCCAGCTAAAATAGCTATTACCACTGGGTTATAGCACTACCCATCTATCTAAAGGGCAATTTAATTAGCTTATTCAACATTATATACCGAAGGAAAAGACATCATTTTTATGTCAGTTTTTTTTACACTCCTTTAAATATATCGTTTTTTAAATTCACAACCAATTGTTTTTTAAACATATATTTTTATGGCACTGTATTTGCTTTATTTTCAGTGCACTATTAACAATCACATAAATAGCGCAATATTAACGAACCTCTTCATAAGGACTAAAAATGAAAAAAATTATTGCTTTAGCAGCACTCTCCGCCAGCTTGCTTGCGCCAGCTGTCGCAATGGCTGGCCCACTTACTACGGCAACGCAAACACAAACATTCGACTTTCAGACATTATTTGAGAGTACAACTTTAATGTTTAATGGCTTTGATCCAGCGTTAGGCACATTAAATAGCGTTCATTTTGAGTGGGAGTTAGATAAAACACTGATGAGCACAGTATTAAATCTGGGGTCAACAGCACAATTAATAGGCGACCCAACCCCTATCACCTCAACCTCAACAACAACTTTTTCAGGCCAGGCTCTGGCCATTCAGTTGCTTGATAGCGATGACTTAAGTACACCAGGGTTTGCCGGGTCTATAGACCCATTTTCGATTGTTGGCCTTGTTGAGATAGGATCAGTAGCCGCATCTACTTCAGGCGGTATATGTCTCAGCAATGATAACACCTGTGGTTCTAGTATTCATATCATTGATGACTTTATAGGCGGAATACTTACCTTTGATATGAGTATTACTAACACAAGCAGCCTGGTGGGATCTCTAAATGGTGTTTTTGTGACAAATACCGGTACAGCTATCGGTTCAGCAAGCATTTTCTATGATTACTCACCAGTCTCATCAGGCCCTAACGTTCCTGAAGTATCCACCATTTCACTCATGAGCTTAGGTTTGTCATTATTCGGCATACAAGGTATTATTCGGAGAAGAAAACAGGCCAAATAAAATCCAGCTTACCCCCTATAAAGCTGCTCCTTTGAGTGGCTTTTGTCCTGCCCACAAAAACACACCATTTCAGCAGAAATAGCTACACTTAACGACTATAGTAATTAGTTAACCATAAAAAAGCATCTAGCCCCCTCCTCATAATCAATAAAAATTGTAAGATTTATTGACACTTTCTATATTTAAATTTGCAACCCACTGTATTAATGTCACTTTATTACCTACCCACTGCCACCAATGACCTACTAAAAACAACATAACCACAATAATTACAAGTCATTATTTTTAAATAGTTTTCTCCATTTGTGCTATTATGGCTCTGATGCGTAGCATTTTATATGCGCATAAACTTTATAATAACTAATTACATGGGATAAATTTTCTGATGGGTTTATTAAAAAAAATCATTTTTGCTGCTTTCATTAGCACTGCTATGCTAGCAACTGCTCCTTCTGTTATGGCTAAACCTGCTGGCAAAGTAGCCAACCAAACTCAAGCGGAAGTGGCTCAGTCACTTATCGATACAATTGATGCGGCTGAATTAGCACTATCTGCTATCCAAAGCAGTGCTGATTTTAAAGATACGATGAAATTGTTTAAAGCAACAAAACAAACTGCTAAAACAATTGAAAGTAGCGTCGTTTTGGCTGATCGTGATAGAGCTCTTAACAGAGTAATGAAAGCACGCTCTGCTTATAAAAAAGGTGATATTGAAAAAGCTGAAGCTCTAATGACTGAAGCAGTTGAACGCTTCAAAAAAGTTAAAGATAAGTACCACGACTTCTAATAGGCCTCCTATTTAAGTTCTATATCTCGGGCTCTATTGCTAACCAGCTAGAGTCCGGTTTACCTCCTCTGCAAACCCCAAACTGCTTTATTCGCAACCAACTCCTCGCTAGAAAAAATCCTCACTACCCCCTTTAAACCACCACAAACATATCCCTACTACTTTAGCCGCTAGCACCAAGCCCAAAATGTAATTCTTGACGAAATGTTAAATTTGCGTTATTTTGGATAGATTTTTTATGAACTTAAGAGCCTGAAATTAGCCCATAGAAATTAGGCTATTTAGCTCTGGGTTTTAATTCGGCTATTCCTGAACAAAAGTTTATTTTAATTTTATAAACTATTTTTCAACAAACATAGTAGCAGTACTTCAAGAGGTTATTAAAGTGGAACTCAGTGGCGGACAGATAGTCGTTCAGTGCCTTAAAGACGAAGGCGTAGAATATCTTTTTGGATATCCTGGCGGTGCAGTATTACATTTATATGATGCAATTTTCCATCAAGACGATGTAAAACATATTTTAGTCAGACATGAACAAGCAGCAACACATGCTGCTGACGGTTATGCGCGCGCCACAGGCAAGCCTGGCGTTGTCTTGGTGACTTCTGGCCCTGGGGCCACCAATGCGGTAACTGGCATTGCAACCGCCTATATGGATTCAATTCCTATGGTCGTTATCTCTGGACAGGTACCTACCGCTGTTATTGGTAGCGATGCCTTTCAAGAAGTTGATATGATCGGCATTACTCGCCCATGCGTTAAACATAATTTTTTAGTAAAAGACGTTAAAGACATTGCTGAAACAATGAAAAAAGCGTTTTATATTGCGACTACTGGCCGGCCTGGACCGGTCGTCGTTGACATCCCTAAAGACATCACTGACCCAAACATCAAGATTCCTTATCATTACCCTAAAGAAATCAGCATGCGCTCTTATTGCCCTGCGACCAAAGGGCATCTAGGGCAAATTAAAAAAGCGATAGAACTCATCGTCAACGCTAAGCGCCCGGTCATTTATTCAGGTGGCGGTGTCGTTTTAAGTGAAGCAAGCGCCGAACTAACCAAAATGACGCAATTGCTTAACCACCCTATCACCAACACCTTAATGGGCTTAGGCGCATACCCGGCAACCGACAAACAATTTATCGGCATGCTAGGCATGCATGGCACCTACGAAGCCAACCTTGCCATGCATGAAAGCGATGTTATTCTTGCCATTGGCGTACGCTTTGATGATCGGGTCACAGGCAAATTAGCTGAATTTTGCCCGAATGCGAAAATCATCCATATAGATATAGATCCTGCGTCCATTTCCAAAACGGTTAAAGTTGACGTACCTATCGTTGGTGACGTAAAGCTGGTACTAGAGCAAATGCTTGATCTTTTACAAGCAGATAAAACTAAGCGGGATACTGAAGCCTTAACGAATTGGTGGGCACAAATTGATCATTGGCGCACAACTAATTGTTTAGAATTTGACCGCAATAGCGAGCAAATTAAGCCACAAGCTGTTGTTGAGCAGCTTTATGAAGTGACTAAAGGCGATGCTTATATTACGTCTGATGTCGGTCAGCATCAAATGTATGCCGCCCAATTTTATCATTTTGATAAGCCGCGCAGATGGATTAACTCTGGCGGTTTAGGCACCATGGGCTTTGGCCTACCTGCAGCAATTGGTGTCAAATTAGCCCATCCTGATATGGAAGTAGCCTGCATAACTGGCGAAGCCAGCATTCAGATGTGCATACAGGAACTTGCTACCGCTGCACAATACAATACCCCAGTTAAAATCATTAACCTGAACAACCGCTATATGGGCATGGTGCGTCAATGGCAAGAATTTAACTACGAAAGTCGTTATTCACAATCCTATATGGACACTCTTCCTGACTTTGTGAAATTAGCCGAAGCTTATGGGCATGTTGGCATACTCGTAGAAAAACCCGAAGATGTTAAACCTGCACTAGAAAAAGCATTTGCCATGAAAGACCGCACAGTATTCATTGATTTCATTACCGATCGTACGGAAAATGTTTATCCTATGATTGAAGCCGGCAAAGGCCATCAAGAAATGACCTTACGCGTTGCGCCAGGCACACCCATTAAAAGAGAGCTGGCATAATGAGACATATTATTTCTATCCTAATTGAAAATGAAACCGGCGCTTTATCGCGCGTTGCCGGCTTATTTTCTGCGCGTGGTTATAATATCGAGTCATTAACCGTTGCACCGACAGAAGACCCAACTTTATCACGCATGACTTTGGTGACTCGCGGTAATGAAGAAATCATTGAGCAAATCACCAAACAACTTAACAAATTAATTGACATTGTTAAGCTGATTGATTTGGCAGATGCCTCTCATGTAGAGCGTGAATTGATGCTGGTTAAAGTTAAAACAACCGATAAAACTCGCGAAGAAGTCAAACGCTTAGCAGATATTTTTCGTGGTAAAATTATCGACGTTACCAAAAGTAGCTATGTCATTGAGCTGACCGGCGCACCAGAAAAACTAGATGCCTTTGTGCAAGCACTAGATGAAAGCAGTATTATTGAGACTGTCCGCTCAGGCCCGACTAGTATCTCGCGCGGTGAAGACGGCTTACACTTATAAAAATACACCCTAAATTAAAATTACAGGAAAACAAATGCAAGTTTATTACGACAAAGATGCTGACCTTTCAGTTATAAAAGGTAAAAAAGTCGCTATTATTGGTTATGGTTCACAAGGGCATGCACACGCTAACAACTTAAAAGACTCAGGTGTTGATGTTGTTGTTGGTTTGCGCACTAGCTCTACTTCAGTTGCTAAAGCTGAAACCGCAGGCCTGACCGTTAAGCCAGTTGCTGAGGCCGTTGCTAATGCTGATATAGTGATGATCTTAACGCCTGATGAATTTCAATCTCAGCTTTATAAAGAAGAAATTGAACCTAACATCAAACAAGGTGCAGTACTTGCTTTTGCGCATGGTTTTGCAATTCTATACAACCAAGTAGTACCACGCGCTGATTTGGATGTGATCATGATCGCACCAAAAGCACCTGGCCACACGGTACGTTCTGAATTTACTCGTGGCGGCGGTGTCCCTGATTTAATTGCTATCCATCAAGATGCTTCAGGTACTGCAAAGGAAATTTGCCTATCTTATGCTTCTGCAATTGGCGGGGGTCGCTCAGGTATTATCGAAACAACTTTCCGTGATGAAACTGAAACTGACCTATTTGGTGAGCAAGCGGTTTTATGTGGTGGTGCAGTTGAGCTGGTTAAAATGGGCTTTGAAACACTTGTTGAGGCGGGTTACGAGCCTGAAATGGCTTACTTTGAGTGTTTGCACGAATTAAAATTGATTGTAGATTTAATGTTTGAAGGCGGCATTGCCAACATGAACTACTCAATTTCTAATAACGCTGAGTACGGTGAGTACGTTACTGGCCCACAAGTTATTAACGAAGAAAGCCGTGCAGCAATGCGTGAAGCATTAGCAAACATCCAATCTGGTGACTATGCTAAAAAATTCATCCTTGAAGGCCTGACTAACTATCCGGAAATGACTGCTAGACGTCGCCTTAATGCTGAGCACCCCATTGAAGTAGTGGGCAATAAACTACGTGCAATGATGCCTTGGATTGCAGCAAACCAAATTGTTGATAAAGCGAAAAACTAAGCTTTAACTACATTTTAAGTTTTAAAAAAAGCCCGTCTTTGATGGGCTTTTTTTTATGCCTAAATTCCTCCCTGAAAGCAACACTTATACTTAGGAATGAGGATTTAATAATGCCCGAAAGTATGACGCAGGGTTTTGGCTGCACAGTCGTGTCAGAAACACAGGCGCATAGCTGGCTACGTAACTGTTTTTCTGGCGCGGCTGTGCAGTCAAAAGACAAGTCAGACTCGGGTATTATTGAATCCTTATTCCTTACCACATGATAAACTACTAAAAACGTTTGCAATACCACATCACAGGAAGATACATGAAAAAAACATTGATAGGCGCATTAGTCGTTATCCCTAGTCTTTGGGCAGGCATGACCTGGGTTGCATCCAATAAAACCGAAGCGACTTTTGATACCATGCTCGCACAATCACAACAAAAAATCACAGAAACTATACCGCTGCTACACATGGAAAAACAAGCTTTTAACAAAGGCTTTATCAGCAGTACTGCCAAATCAATTATTCATCTGGATCCTGAAATTTTTGAGCTTGAAGAGCCCGTACAAATCACTCTGGATCACACTATTTATCACGGCCCATTAATGCTCACTTCTGACGGCATCAAGTTTGGCACTAGCTACATCATAACCACCCTAGACCAAGAACCTCTCGAGGCAAAGACCAAGGAAGCCATCGCACTTATTTTTGCCAATGAACAACCTTTTATTTCCAGCACCCAAACAAACTTTGATGGCAGCATCAATGAAGCCATTGATATTCCAACGGTTAATATAGACTCCGTTGCATTGGACAATATTTTTACACCAACTGGACAAAGTGATACTCACTTTAAACTAAAGCTTGCTGGCATTTCCAGTCATTTCAATACCGACATGACCACCAGCTACCTTAACGGCCTGATCACAGTTGGGGCATTATCTGTAACAGGCACGAATGACCAAGAAGAATTTTCTATCCAAAGCAGTGCATCGAACATTCAATTTGATATTGATGAGCTATACCACGGCTCTATGCTAAGTGGCTCAGTAGAGTTTAGTAACCCTGAGATATTACTCTCTAATGCAGCAAGTAATATCTCATTAAAAGACCTAAGCATCAAATCCTTAGCAACAGAACAAAATGGATTCTATAGCCAATCATCAACCATTGATATTAACAAATTATTAATGCACAGCGATGATTCTGCGGTAATATTTCCAGAATCCAAACTACTCATGAGCTTCAACTTAACAGGGCTTGAGCAAGCGGCAACCAAAAGACTGATTGATATAGGCCAAGACATTAACCAAACATTAGTGTCATCACTTAATAGCGACGACTCCGAGCAGGCAGACCAACAACTTAAAACAAGTGCTGGTAACTACTTATCCGCATTTAATGACCTTATCACCCCCGCATTTGCCAGCAATAACAGCATTAAACTCAGTAACGCACAAGGAAAAGCAGGCATCTACCTTGATTTAAACTATGCCTCTAATCGCCAACTGATAGAGCTAAAAACGCTTAAAGAATTAATTATTGCGATTGCTGCCGAGCTAAAGGTTAATATTGATAAAGGCATCGTTGCCGACACAGCACTAGAGCAACTACTCAGCTCACCGATGGTACATAATTACATTAAATTTAATAATGATGTATATACCGCGACGGCAATACTCAAGAATGGTCAGTTAACTTTAAATGACAAACCTATTCCTGTACTTGATATGCTTGGCTCTGCTGGTGATGAGCCATTAAATTGGGAAGAGCTTTTGCAATAAGGATTTTGTCCTTACACCCGATAACACGAACTTATAAAAAATTTAATAGTTCCCATGCACCAGCACGGGAACAATAACAATTTACAAAAATCAAAACGTCAGGACAATATTAGGTGACTACTTTATATCCCCCGAGCAATTAAGAACACTAGCTAAAAGGAAAAACCCAAGAGAAACTAAACCTTCAATCCTCCCGATTAAACTCCCCTTCAATCACATCAGGTTGTGCTTTTTGCTGTTGCTGTGGTGCCACACCCGCTTGCACCAAACGTTTTTCAATAATATATTGAGCAATTTTTCTACGCGCCTGTGGAATCAGACATGCAAAACCGATCACATCTGTAAAAAACCCTGGGGTTAATAACAATGCACCACCCACTAATAAAATAGGCCCCTCAACCATTTCATAAGCAGGTATCTCGCCTTTCGCCAAACCCTCTTGAAAACGCTGAAAAGTTGCTAATCCTTGCTGTCTCAATAAGCCAGCACCTATTATTGCAGTTGTCACCACCAACAGAATCGTCGGAAATACTCCGACAATACCGCCAATTTGTAATAACAAATAAATTTCTATAAAGGGAATGGTAACGAAAGCTAAAAAAACAAGTTGTACTGGATTCATAATATTGCCGTAGTTAATCAAGTTTAATGGCAGCCTACTTTTTTCTGAACGTAGGCTATCGGTTGCATTTTATCTATTTAAACTATAATAAGGGATTTTTTTAAATTAACAATTAGTTTCTTTAGCAGCCACTCATGAATTATTCACCTTGCATATCTGATAAGTTTTACACAACATAACATACTGGTCAAAATTATGCAGGCATAGCACTGCTTATGTTAATATCGTCCTAACTCTAGGTAACAAATCGAATAAGTTGCTCAACTATCTATCTCTTCCATCGCTAAAACCAACACCTTTTGAGTGCTTCTAGCGTCTCTTTTACATCAACTCACACGCTATGCATCACGTTAAATTAATTCTGTTCTTATTTTTGCTACTCTGCCAACCACTCGCTTTTGCCATTAACCCTGCTGATATTCTGCCTCAAGACCAAGCATTTAAAGTCACTGCGAAGGCGACTCAAGATGGCCAAGTACAAGTCTCATGGAAAATTGCCCAAGGTTATTATTTATATCGTAATAAAATGGTTTTTGTCTCCAAAACTGATGGCATAAGCATTGAGCATGCCGACTTGCCCCCAGGTAAAATCAAGAGCGATAAATATTTTGGTGATGTAGCCATCTACCACAATCAACTAGATAGCTTGTTAAGTTTAACTCGCCCTAAAACAGCACAAACATTCTCTTTATTAGTCAAGCATCAAGGTTGTGCAGATTTGGGTATCTGTTACCCACCACAAAGCACCTTATTGACTATAGAGCTACCCAGCCAAGAACCGCAGTCTAATGATATTTTTAGCTCATTAAAACAACTCGGTAGTGGCTTTAAACTCGGTTTAAACTTATTTGAAGATCAACTATTGCCTGCTGAGCAAGCATTTCAATTTAGCGCTAGTGTCATTGATGGGCAAAATTTACAAGTCACTTGGCAAATTGCCGAGGGTTACTATCTATATAGAGAAAAAATTCAGTTACAACTTTTAGATACAAGCAATACCCAGCTGCTTCCTTATAATATTCCACGAGGCACTCCCAAATTTGATGAAGCTTTTGGTGATGTGGAAATATTACATAACACCCTAAGCTTTAATATCCCCTTAGCACGTATGGACATAATAGCGCAGGGCATAAAGCTAACAGCTAACTTTCAAGGCTGTGCGGAACGTGGTGTATGCTACCCTCCCATGGATAAAACCATTGATTTATGGTTACCCACTATTACCGAGGAACAACTAAGCAATGCCGCAACACCAGTAGGCAAAAAAACCGTTTCCGAACAAAGCCAAATCATCAATGCACTACAGCATGACAGCTTTGCCCTAACGTTACTGAGCTTTTTTGGCTTTGGCTTACTACTGGCTTTTACGCCTTGTGTATTTCCAATGGTGCCGATTTTATCAGGCATTATTGTGGGTCAAGGCAAGGATGTCAGCACACGCAAGGCCTTTTTACTGTCTTTAAGTTTCGTTTTGGCCTCTGCAATCACTTATACCGTCTTTGGTATACTCGCCGCATTATTTGGCAGTAACTTGCAGGCCACTTTTCAAGCACCTTGGATTATCTATACCTTTAGCGCCATATTCGTCTTGTTGTCTTTAGCCATGTTTGGCTTTTATAATTTGGAATTACCTAAGTCATTTCAAGCACGCCTACATAATGCTAGTGACGATAGCCGTGATGGATCCTACCTTGGTGCAGCGATTATGGGAGCTTTGTCTTCATTAATTGTTGGCCCTTGCGTGGCCGCACCCTTAGCAGCAGCACTAATGTATATTGGACAAACAGGTGATGTAATACTTGGTGGCTCAGCCTTATTTATTATGGGCTTAGGTATGGGCGTACCCTTATTAATTATTGGTGCCTCCGCAGGCAGTTTATTACCAAAAGCAGGACATTGGCTCAATGTCAGCAAATCTGTGTTTGGAGTACTGATGCTAGCGGTTGCCGTCTGGATGCTTGAGCGAGTGATTGCCCCTGAAATAGCTATGTTGTTATGGGCCATGCTATGTATTATTCCTGCTGTTTACTTACGTACCTTAGACCCATTACCTGAAGTCGATAGTGGCTGGCATAAGTTATGGAAAGGTTTTGGTGTTATTTTATTAAGCTATGGCTTGCTAATTTTAGTTGGCTTGGCAGCGGGCACAACTAACCCACTGCAGCCATTAAAAGGCATAGTACTTAATGCAGCTGGCAATCAAGCCAGTAAGCCATTACACTTTAAGCAAATAAACTCTTTAGTTGATTTACAACAGGAACTGCAAAGTGCTCAGCAACAAGGTAAACCTGTCATGCTAGATTTTTACGCCGACTGGTGCATTAGCTGTAAAGAGATGGAAGCCTATACATTAAGCAATCCTGAAGTGCAGCAACAATTAGCGCGATTTGTGTTATTGCAAGCTGATGTCACTGCTAATAATACCGAACATCAAGCGCTGTTAAAATCCTTTAATATATTTGGCCCACCTGCTATATTGTTTTTTAACAGCCACCAACAAGAACGGGAAGAAGCCAGAGTACTTGGCTATCAAGATGCGGATACTTTTATGCGCCACTTATCCAACTTGCAATAATCATAAAGGAGTGCCGAGATGATTAAAGATCTTATTGATATTACTGACGCAAATATTCTACTGATTAGTGCCGAGCCTTTAGGCAGCATTAACGAACTACTAAAAGCCAACCAGTTTTATAAGGTTGAGAGTACTGATAATGCCCAAACCGTTACCACTGCATGTCAAAGCCTTAAGCCCGACCTCATTATCTTTAGCCCCTTGGCTAATTTAAGCTTAACAGAACTCACCACCCAGTTATGTGCTTTAGAAACAGAGGATGACCTTATTCCTGTCTTTTATCTGCACAATCCGAGCGATGGTGTCCCACCTTTAGATAGTGCCGCCAAAGATTTCATCAACACCCCTATTGAACCAACCGAATTTTTATACCGCATGTCACACCTGCTCATGGACCGACTTGCTTCATTAGAATTGCGTAGTTACTCGGAAACCATCCTGAATACTGTAGAACAACGCAACCAAGAACTCAAAGAGTCACAAACAGAGATTATTGAATGTCTAGGTTATGCAGCCGAATTTCGGGATTCTGAAACAGGTATGCATACTATTCGTGTGGGTCATTATTCGCAATGCTTGGCCAAAGCAATGGGCATGAGTGATATTGAAGCCGAACATCTGCTCTATGCTGCCCCCATGCATGATGTGGGTAAAATTGGTATTCCTGATAAAATCTTACTCAAGCCTGGGCGTTTGGATGGCAAAGAGTGGGAGACCATGAAGCAACACACCAGCATTGGCGAAAAGATACTGAACCGCTCTAAAAATAAATTATTACAACAAGCTAGTATTATTGCCATCAACCATCATGAAAAATGGGATGGCAGTGGCTATCCAAATGGCTTAAAGGGTACCGACATCCATTTGTATGGACGTATTGTGGCAATCGTTGATGTTTTTGACGCACTCACCATGGAGCGACCTTATAAAAAAGCATGGTCAACAGAAAGCGCCTTGGAATTAATCAAAGAGGAATCAGGTAAACATTTTGACCCTTCGTTAGTCGAATTATTTATTAATTCACTGCCTGCTATTCTAGAGATCAAAAATACGTATACAGACGACAGCACCCAGACTGATTTACTCAATGAATACCTATCCCTTTAACGCCTAATGCAAAAATCATTTATTGTTTTTATTTTTATCGGTTTAGCTCTGATCAGCACCTTATTTGCTCAACACCAAAACCAGAAGCAACAAACAGCACAAACGACTACTAAGGCATTATTACCTAGCTTTTCTTTACCTGATGTAACAGGCGTAGAACAACCCATTTCTAATTGGCAGGGCAAAATCTTAATCATTAACTTCTGGGCTACTTGGTGCCCTCCTTGCTTAGATGAAATCCCCGGCTTTATAGAGTTACAAAAAGAATATGCAGATAAAAATGTCCAATTTATTGGTATTGCTATTGATAAAGCCGACCTAGTCGCCAATTATATAAAAGCTATTCATATCAATTACCCGATACTGGTTGCCGAAGAAAATGGTGCGGAACTAGTCGTACAACTGGGCAACTCTATGCAAGTGGTTCCCTACACTCTGATAGTAAACTCAAGTAACCAGATCATCTACCAACACTCAGGGGATTTAACTAAAAAGGAACTCCGTGCGCAAATTGAACCTTTAATCCCCTTAAATTAACCTGTTAATTATAAAAAACAAAATATTAAAAAATTCTTAAAAAAACGGCTAGTTCTGTCGCGAACTGCTGCTAAATAACTTATATCTGGACAAAACCCTACAAATTAGGCAAAATTAACAGATTATTTTTAATAAAATACAGCAACGATCTTTGGCATGGCAAAAATCACTATTCTGAATGGCCCTAATCTCAACCTTCTAGGTGTACGCGAACCCGGGCATTATGGCAATAAAACCTTAAGTGACATTCAAGCAACTGCCGAAGCATATGCCAAACAAGTGGGACATCAGCTTAACTTTCATCAAAATAATGCTGAACATGAAATTGTTGAGCTGATTCACCAAGCTTTTGTTGAGCATGTAGATTTCATTATCATCAACCCTGCCGCCTTTACCCATACCAGCGTCGCCATTCGCGATGCTTTATTAGCAACAAAAATTCCGTTTATAGAAGTTCATCTATCCAACGTCCATGCACGGGAGCCGTTTCGCAAACACTCCTATTTCTCTGATATTGCAGAGGGAGTCATCAGTGGACTTGGCGCAATCGGATACGAATTGGCTTTACAAGCCGCACATCAGACACTACTCGAGAGAAAATAAATCGTGGATATTAGAAAAATAAAAAAACTTATCGAAATTATTGAAGCATCCGATATTGCTGAAATTGAAATTACTGAAGGTGAAGAGTCTGTCCGTATTAACCGTTATTCTAGTGCCATAGCACCTATGCCTCCTATGGCACCAGCAGCTTATGCAGTTGCACCTGCTGCAGTAGCGGCACCAGCAGTCGTCGAGCCAGTCGCACCAAGCGAGCCAACAGGCCATGCAGTAAAATCCCCCATGGTCGGCACTTTTTATCGTTCTGCATCGCCAGGGTCAGGCCCTTTTGTAGAGGTAGGGCATGCAGTCAAAGAAGGCGATACACTTTGCATTATTGAAGCCATGAAAATTCTAAATCAAATTGAAGCGGATAAAAGCGGCACTATCAAGCAAATCTTAATTGAGAATGCACAACCCGTCGAATATGATCAAGCTCTATTCATCATAGAATAATCACAACGAGGTAAAACCATGTTCGATAAACTTGTTATCGCTAATCGCGGTGAAATTGCCCTGCGTATTTTACGTGCTTGTCGTGAATTAGGTATTAAAACGGTTGCAGTGTACTCCAGTGCAGACCGTGATTTAAAACACGTACGCTTAGCAGACGAAGCCATTTGTATCGGCCCTCCCCCATCAATTGACAGTTATTTAAATATTCCTGCCATTATTAGTGCTGCTGAAGTCACGGGGGCCGAAGCCATTCACCCTGGCTATGGTTTTTTGGCAGAAAGTGCTGCCTTTTCTGAAAAGGTTAAACAAAGCGGCTTTACTTTTGTCGGCCCTGAAGCAGATACCATTCGTGTTATGGGCGATAAAATTGAAGCCAAGAAAGCCATGATTGCATCGGGCATTCCTTGCGTACCTGGGAATGGCGAACCCTTAACTGATGATAATGCCACTAACTTAAAGTTGGCTGAAGAGATTGGTTATCCAATCATCATCAAAGCAGCTGGCGGCGGCGGCGGTCGCGGTATGCGCACCGTCCATACTGAAGGCGCACTAGTCAGCTCTATTGCTCTAACCAAATCTGAAGCGGGTTCATTTTTTGGTAATGATACCGTCTATATGGAAAAATTCCTTGAAGACCCGCGTCATATTGAAATTCAAATCCTTTCAGATTCTCACGGCAATGCGGTACATCTAGGCGAGCGGGATTGCTCTATGCAGCGTCGTCACCAAAAAGTAGTAGAAGAAGCCCCTGCACCCGGCATTACTAAAGAACAACGCAACTTTATTGGTGAGCGTTGTGCAAAAGCCTGTGTTGATATGGGTTACTTAGGGGCTGGTACATTTGAATTTCTTTTTGAAAACGGTGAATTTTACTTTATCGAAATGAATACCCGTGTGCAAGTAGAGCACCCTGTTACCGAAATGGTCACCGGCATTGATATTGTTAAAGAACAGTTACGCATTGCTGCAGGTGAACCGCTATCGTTTACCCAAGATGATATCGTACTGCGTGGTCATGCTATCGAATGCCGCTTAAACGCAGAAGATCCGGTGACGTTTATGCCTTGCCCCGGCACTATCGACCTATTTCACATGCCTGGCGGCCCCGGCATTCGTTGTGAAACTCATATTTACAATGGCTACACAGTCCCGCCTTATTATGACTCCATGATTGGTAAATTGATTGCTCATGGCGATGATAGAGCCAGTGCCATTGCACGCATGAAAACGGCATTAAGTGAAATGGTCATTGACGGCATTAAAACCAATATCCCACTACAAATCGATATCATGAACGACACTGCCTTTGCTATTGGCAGTCAAAATATTCATTATTTAGAGAAGAAATTAGGTATTAATTAAGGACTGAAGACCCCATAAACCTCGAAACTGGACAAAAAGACAAGCTAGTTTCGGGGTTTATAACATTCTCAACCCTAGATTAACGACTTCAAGCTACACCCCCTACCCTGCAACTCATTCACTCGCTTGTATCTTAAATTATGGCTTGGCATCAAATCTCAATTACTAGCAACGAAACCTCAGCATCAGCTATTTCTGATTTTTTCAGTGAAATAGGTGCCGTCTCGGTCACTTATATGAGTGCCGCAGCCACACCAGTTTATGAACCCAATATTGGTGAAACCAAAATATGGGAACAAACCAAAGTGATTGCTTTATTTGAGCTAGATGCGACACCTGAACTAATCAAAGACTTACTTTTCCAACAATTTACAAGTGACATTATTTCTGACTGGCATGCAGAAATCCTTGAAGACCAAACATGGGAACGCTCTTGGATGGAGCACTACCAACCCATGTGCTTTGGCAATCATTTATGGGTCTACCCTTCTGGCCAAGAGCAATATTCTGCCGATACTGTCAGCTTAATTCTTGACCCTGGCTTAGCATTTGGTACTGGCACGCACCCAACCACCGCATTGTGCTTAGAGTGGTTAGCTAATAATGATGTGACCGGCAAAACAGTGATAGATTTTGGTTGTGGCTCAGGTATTTTAGCCGTTGCTGCTATCTTACTTGGCGCAAAAGAGGCACATGCTATCGACATTGACCCACAGGCACTGACCGCCACCATAGAAAATGCCCAGAAAAATCAAGTTGCCTCTAAAATAAAAACTTATTTACCAGAAGAATTTAATGCTTTTGCAGTAGATATTGTACTTGCCAATATTTTAGCAAAACCGCTTATTGAATTATCTGCTAATATTAGTGCCCTAGTACGCCCCCAAGGCCAGCTCATTTTATCTGGTATTTTAACAGAACAAGCCAGCTCAGTGAGCAACACTTACCAAACTGAATTTAAGGTCAGCTCCCCTATTATTCAAGATGACTGGTGTCGTCTGGATGGAATAAAACAATAAGCCCATGTACGCCCGCTGCCCTGAATGCTTCAGTTCCCAACAAGTCAGCTCAAAGCGGCTCAAAAAAAAGCAGGGGATGATTATCTGTACAAGTTGTGCACATAAATTTAATGCCCTCTCCTCCTTAAAAGACAGCCCTCATATTGACAAAGCAAAACCAAAAAACAACAAGACACC
>CAZXJK010000012.1:0-23503 GCA_964640895.1 uncultured Methylomonas sp. | reverse complement strand
AGGAGGGATAAAAAGACAAGAGAGGTGGGTATATTATTTGTTACTGCCTCCCTAACATTGCAGCAATATCATTTTCAGCGGTATCAATCCCTTTTACTGCTAATGTTTCGGTTAGTTTATCTAAAATACCTGCACTAAAAAAAGGCGGTAAAGTAGGGCCAATGCGTACATTTTTAATGCCTTGGGCAAATAATACCAGCATCATTAATATCGTTTGCTGCTCATACCAAGGGATATTAAACGAAACAGGGAGTGCCGCTAAATCGGGCAATTGCATAGTCGTTTGTAAATCACTTAGAAAAGCCATAATGGCATAAAAATCGTGGGTTTGCCCGGCATCCAAGAGCCGTGGTATACCATTGATATTGCCTAAATCTAGTTGATGAAACCTAAATTTGGTATCACCACAGCTTAGAACTAGGGTATCCGCTGGTAAGCTTTCGACTAATGCAGTGTAATACTTACGTTCTTTATGACGACCATCATAGCCGGCAATAACAATAATTCGCGCAATAGCACCTGATTGAATGGCGGCGGCAATATCGCCCGTTAAGGCACATAATGCTTGCCGGCCATAACCGGAAGTAACACTGCCCTCGGTTAGTGGCGTGGGTGGTTCACAGGTTTGCGCTTGTGCAATGATCGCTGCAAAATTCTTTTGTTCATGTGCTCGCCGTGGCTCTATATGCATTAAATCTGGCCAACCCACCATACTCGAAGTATAGGCTTTATCAATATAGCCTTTCTTGGGTTGTTGCAAACTATTGCTAGTCACTAATACTGGGCCATTAAACTTACCAAATTGGGTTTTCTGATCTTGCCATGCACCACCATAGTTGGCGACTAAGTTGAAATATTTTTTGAAGGCAGGATAACTGTGTGCAGCCATCATTTCACCATGGGTATAAATATCTACCCCTGTGCCTGCACTCTGCTCTAATAAGTCATGCAGATCTTGAAATTCATGGCCTGTGACAATGATACCTGGCTTATCCCAAGTATCTAAATGTACCATTGTGGGCTCGGGGTGACCAAATTTTTCGGTATTGATATGTTCCAATACTTGCATCGCCAATAAACCTTGTTCACCACATTTAAAGTTCATGGCTAATAAGTCATCTAAACTGGCTTCTTTGTGCAAGGTGTACGCAACGGCCTGATGCATAAAAATATACAGCTCTTGATGAAACTCACCCATAACCTGAATATGCTCTAATAAAGCTCCCAAGCCTTTGGCAGCATAAATCAACATTTCTTGGGCGGCATGAATATCTGCAGCTTCACCCGATAATTCTCCCGCGGCCATCACACCAACAGTTTCGCCTTTTTTAACCAACTCCGCTTTATCTAGATTTTCATAATGCCATTGCGCTTCTGCCGGCAAGTCACTATCTAAAACAACCCCTTGTTCAGCCAGTAAGCGTTGGAAAAATTCACGACGCTGTACTGCTTCGGTAATGAGTTGTACAAATACTGCACTATCAAAATTAACATTGGTCACCATCGCATACAAAGCACGAGCAGTAAACTTATCTATATTGATATCGTTGATACCTTGATCTTCTGCTTTAACAGCATAAAAACACAAGCCTTTTAACGCATAGCTTAATAAATCATGTAGACTGGAAACATCCGCTTTTTTTCCACAAATCCCTGCAGTATCACAGGCAATATTTTTTTTAGCTTCCTGGCAATGGTAACAAAACATCTTTGATCTCTATTATTGATTCTTAAATGGGGTATTAAATTATTGCACTAACTCCTGTTGCAATAATTGCGTGAATTTTTCTGTACTCATGGGCTTGGCAAAGAAAAAGCCTTGGCCAGTATCACAGCCTTCTGCTTTTAAAAAATCAAGTTGCCACTGGTTTTCTATGCCTTCGGCAACAACCTGAATCTCCATACCATGTGCCATAGCAATAACGGCTTTGACAATATTAATTTGACCATCATTTTCCATATTGGAAATAAACGAACGGTCAATTTTAACAGTATTTACCGGAAAGCTATGTAAATAACTCAGTGAGGAATAGCCTGTACCAAAATCGTCTACAGCAAGACTGATGTTATGCGCAACTAATTCATTTAATTTACTGAGGTTTGCTTCGGCATTAGTCATCATGACCGATTCGGTCAATTCAAATTCAACGTATTTATTAAGCTCTTGATCGGCAAAAACAGTTCTGACTTTTTGCATCATGTCCACTTGATGAAACTGCAAGGAACTGACATTTAAAGCGAGTTTAAATTTTTCAGGCATTAGCCCTTGTTGTTTCCAAAAGTGTAATGTTTCACTAAATTGCTCAAATACCCAGCTACCTATGGCTAAAATTTGCCCTGTCTGTTCCGCTAAAGGAATAAATTCATTTGGAACAATTTCGCCTTTGGTTTTGTGCTTCCAGCGTAATAAGGCTTCTGCACCTACCATCTTGCCAGTTTGCAGATTAATTTGGGGTTGATACACCAAAAACAATTCATTATTAGCAATGGCGTTACGTAAATCAGATTCCATTGCCAAACGATATAATGAGCGGTTACTCATTTCAGGGGTATAAAATTGAAAATTATTTTTACCTTTTGCTTTGGCACTATACATAGCCGTATCCGCATTTTTTAACAAATCATGAATACTAGTGCCATCATCTGGTGCCAATGCAATACCGATACTAAAAGTGACATAAAGTTCATGACCATCCAGTAAAAATGGTTGCTCTAAGGAGGCTAGCAACCTATTAGCAACACTGATAACCAATTGTTTACTAATGATATTACCCAAGAAAACAGTAAATTCATCTCCTCCTAAACGACCAAGGTTAAAACGGCTCACCTCGGCAGGGTTTACGCGAAATACCGCATCAGACTGCAAGCCACTCACTTGTGGTTGATATTTAATGATATATTCTTCAGATTGCTCAGCAATGCGCACACAACTGGATAATCGTTGTGCAATTTCACAGAGTAATAAATCACCGGCATTATGGCCTAGCGTATCATTAACCCGTTTAAAATCGTCTAAATCAATAAATAACAACGCTGAAAGCAAATTATCACGTTGATAATTAATTAGAGTTTCATCTAATACTGATAAAAAAGCTTCACGATTCATTAAGCCCGTTAACGAATCATAGTAAGCGAGTGTTCTAATTTGGTCTTCAGTATTACGCCGTTCGGTAATATCTTGTAAAGTACCAATACAATCGACTATATCATTAATATCATTTTTAATGACATTACCGATATGTGAAATAACTTTTTTATTGCCTTTGCTAGTCAGCACTGCATGCTCTATTTCAAAACTGACTTTATTTTCTATACAGTTAGTCATTGCCTGCTGCACTAGCTCTTTATCTTCTGCAGGTATATGAGCAATGAATTTTTCAAAAATTAAAGTTTTATCTACTTGCTTATCACTTTCTAAAATGTCATAAAGTGTATCGGAACATTTAAAGGATTGATCACTTTGGCTATATTCCCAATTCGCAATTTTGGCAATTTTTTGCGCTTTAGTCAGTCGTGCTTCACTAGAGAGTAATGATAAATAAAGCTCATGGGTACGCAACATATATTGAATTCGATAATTCAAAATTGTCCAATTTAATGGCTTGCTGGAAAAGTCGGTTGCACCTGCTTGAAAGGCACTTTCTATTGATTCATAATCATTTTTACCTGCAATAAATAAAATTGGCTTATCGACACTGCTGCTATGATTGCGTAATTGTCGGCATACTTCTAGGCCACTCATATCGGGTAGTTCATAATCCAATAACAATAAATCAGGCATGAGCTCCAGAGTACTTTTAATGCCTTGTTGCCCCGTCATGGCAGTGATAACTTGATAGCCATAGGCAGATAATTTTTTTTCAGCGATCAGGCATAAAGTAGGGTCGTCGTCAATAATTAATATTTTATAGTGATTCATACTGCTCGTTCTCTGCTATTTCAGCACCAAAAAACTGTTTATAAGCCATTTTGACTACATGATACTCTTTAATAATATCATCCCATAATAAGACGGATTTCTGGTGGTCGCCTTGTTTAGCAATGAGTTCTAATTGGCTGAATAATTCAGACAAAGCTAATGCGGCAACATTACTACTGCTCGACTTTAATTGATGCGCACTTTTTGCAATGACTGCAAGTGAGCCTTCTGCAAAAGCAAGTTCAATTTTTTGCATAAGTTGCTCTGCATTAGCAAAATAAGTATCCGTAATTTGTGCAATAAATACATTGGATCCCGTGTCATCCATATCTTTTAATTCTTGCATTATCGTGACATCTAGTGCATTTTGCATCGCATGATGACTTACTGTCATTTGCTCTACCTCAGGTTTTTCGGCTTTTTTTGGTTCTGACTGTGCATTGCTTAGCCAACGTTCAACTAAATCCAGCAGTTGCGCTTTCTTAAAAGGCTTACTTAAAAAGTCATCCATTCCCGCGGCAATACAAGATTGTCGATTCTCGGTAAAGGCATTTGCAGTCAATGCAATAACAGGAATTCGAGTGGTTCGGGTTGCTTCTATACGGCGTATTTGCTTGGTTGCCACAAAACCATCCATTATCGGCATCTGACAGTCCATTAAAATCAAGTTAATATTATTACCTTTAAATATATTGACTGCTTGCCTACCATCCGTTGCTGATAAAATATGTAACCCAGTTTGTTTAAGTATATTCTGCACCATTAATAAATTGACTGGGTTATCTTCAACAATAAGTACAGTCGCTGTACTTTCTATTTGTTTTGCCTTAATAAAATGACTGGCCTTTGCCAGCCTATTAATTTGTTCCACTATATCTAGCGCATCATTGCTAGGATTAATAGATGACATTCCTGATAAGCTATGTTCCATCTCGGCATTACCTAAAAAGTAAGCGGCCGCTATTTTTTGTTTATGGCTAACATTATACTTACTCCAGAACAGCGCATCCTGTAGCGCACTAGGTGCAAATAACAATAATTGATACTGCTGTACTAAATTAGGCTGCTGTCGCAATACCTGTCTTTTATTAACATCGATAAGTTCAACAGAATAACCTAAGTTCACTAACTGTATTAATAAGTTAGCATTTAAATCATTGGCAAATAATGCAATAAAAATAGGCTTTAACTGATCTTTTTCTGTTTCAGGTGCATTCAAGGCTAATGGGATACGTAGTAAAAATTTAGTACCGACCCCCTCAGCACTACGTAAATGAATATCCCCCTCTAATAAAACCACCATTTTTTTTACAATCGCTAAGCCTAGGCCCGTTCCACCATAATTACGGGTATTAGACACGTCCGCTTGCGTAAAAGGCGCAAAAAGCTGCGCCTGTTTATCTGCAGAAATACCAATGCCAGTATCTTTAATGGAAAAAATAACCATACATTTAGAGGGTGAACTTGTTTCAAATTTAACTCTTAAGCTGACTGTACCTTGCTTGGTAAATTTAACTGCATTATTTAATAAGTTATATAAGATCTGCTTTATTTTTTGCTCATCACCATATAAATAGCGCGGCAAATCCTTAGGGATGTCATACTGCAAAAGCAGTGCTTTACGATTAATTTCATAGCGATTAGACGCTAAAACAGTAATCAAGAGCTCATACACATCAAACCAAACTTGGTCTAATTGCATTTTTCCCGCTTCAATTTTAGAAAAATCTAAAATATCATTAATTTGGGTTAATAATGAATTCCCAGACTGATTAATAATAGCAATATACTCTTCTTGCTCCTCATTTAAGCGCGTTTCTTTAATCAGCTCTGAAAAACCAATAATAGCATTCAACGGTGTGCGAATCTCATGACTCATCATCGATAAAAAGTCAGATTTGGCAATATTAGCTTTTTGCGCTTGATTAGCCAAGATGAGTGCTTTGTTTTTTTCTAAAGTACGCTCTTGAACTAAGTCTTCAAGGGTTTCCTTTTGCTCTAGCAGGGTATCATTCCAACTTTCAATCCTTTCCAACATAAGATTAAAAGCACTCCCTAAGCGTCCAATTTCATCATCAGATGTAATGGTTGCCCGCCTATTATAATACCCAGAGAGACTGACTTGTTCACTAATCACCAGTAACTCTAAAATGGGTTTAGTTAATTTTCGGGCAAAGCGTCCCATAATGATAAAAATTAACCAAGAGGCTAGTAGCAAGCCCAATAGTGCCAAGCCTAACTCTTTTAAGGTTCGTTGATAAATGTCATATAAACTGACGACTAATAAAAATTTTCCATAATAAATATTATCTAGTATCAGTGGCTTACATATTTTAAGGTAATCAATAGTAAATTGGTGACCATGGCAGTTATTGAATAACAGTTGCTTATTATCAGGCAACTGCCAATCTCCTTTGCGTTGAAAAACAGCAAAAGTCGTTGTTGTATTTAATTGCATCACGGCCGCATAAACAATATTTTTATGCGCTTTAAGAGTACTAAGTGTCTGCCGCGCATCATCGGAGTTATTAAACATTAACGAAGGCGTAATCACAAGAGACGTTACTTTTGCTAATGCATTGACTTCATTCGTTAAAATAGATTTATTAGCATAGTAAGAGTTAACAGTTAACAAGCTACTCGCTACCAACAGCATAAATAGAATACTCATGCTGAGTAACAATCGTAATTTTTTACCAATTGAAGCGTTTTTAAACCGAAACATAAGTTTAATGCCTAGCGCTGAGGGTAGGGGAAACTAAAAATTTTCCCAAGCTTTAAAAGCCTGGAACTAACCACTAAGCTTGCTTGATTAATAGTTGCCAAATTAATATTTAGCTGCATTTCATCTTGTACTAATTCAAGGCCAACCATGCCACCTACTTGAATAAATGCAAAGCCTTCCCCAATCGTTAATACAGGCTTATTTTTAAGCTTTAATAATACCTGTATTAATACAGTGCGTTTTAGGCCGCTAATATACACTAAGTGACACTCGGATAAATCCTGCAAATAAGAGCGGTTTAATACCCGTATCATTTTATGATTGACAATGTTGTGATTAATGTTTGCAAAAGATTGTTGCACTACATTAGTGCCAATAACGCATAAGTTAAATGTTGCCGCGTTAGTCTTAATATCTACAGTAGGCCAATGCGTTAAACGCGCAAAATTAAGGGTCGCTGCGGCTAAAGCAGGCTGATCTTTAGGAGAGCCTGCCTTAACGTCACTACTGGCACTCAATACCAACAGTACCAATAAGCTCATATTTAAAAATTGACTTATATATAGTTGCTCCTTAGAGTAAAAACATATCATCATATTATTCATGCGGCTTGTGGTAGCCCTCACAGTCTATACTAATACGTTGCATTTTTTTTCCTAGTTTTAAAGCCGTCAATTGCCCACCCCATAAACAACCCGTATCAATAGCATAGCATTGTTGCGCCTCATGATAACCAATTGCTGACCAGTGTCCAAAAATAATTTTTAAAGCAGAGCTTTTCCTATTAGGGACAGCGAACCAAGGCATTAAATGTTCAGGTTGGCTACCTAGTTTGCCATTATGCTTAAAATCTAAACGGCCTTGCGCATCACAAAAGCGCATGCGAGTAAAACAATTGACCGTAAAACGTAATTGTTCCTGCTCGGTTAATTTTTCACTCCACTGGCTAGGTTCATTGCCATACATCGTTTTAAAAAATTTTAAATAATGTGAACTACGTAATTGCTTTTCTACTTTAGCGGCCATTTTCTTTGCCATGGCAAAGTCCCATTGCGGCGGCAAGCCAGCATGCAATAAACAAAAATTATCATTGTAATGCAATAACGGCCTAGACCTTAGCCAGTCTAATAATTCATCCTTATCATCTGCTTGCAGGATAGCTTGTAAAGTATCTTTACCTCGGACAGGTGATAAGTTATAAGCTACCGCAAGTAAATGTAAATCATGGTTACCCAAAACAGTTACCGCGGCATCACCAAGTGATTTAATAAAGCGTAACGTTTCTAATGATTTTGGCCCTCGGTTAACTAAATCACCGACAAACCAAAGTTGATCTTTTTTCTTATTAAATTCAATTTTTTGCAATAAGCGTTGCAAGTCATCATAGCAGCCTTGAATATCACCAATCGCATAAATGGCCATAATTAATGTAGCGTTCTAGGGATGGATAACGTAAATTGCGGGATGGGTGCTTCAAAATTTTCACCGCTTTCAGCCAGCATAATATATTTGCCAGCCATCACCCCAACAGAGGTCTTTAACATTGCACCACTCGTATAGGTAAAGGCTTCCCCTGGTTTTAAAAAAGGTGTTTTGCCAATCACCCCCTCGCCACGCACCTCTTCTATGCTGCCATCCGAGTCAGTAATGAGCCAGTGCCGGCTCAATAAAGTTGCGGCTATTCCACCAATATTTGTGATGGTAATGGTATAAGCAAAAGCATATTTATTGGTACTCGGTTTGGATTGATTTTCTATATATCGAGATTGAACTTCTACTAAAATTTTATTTTTTTCGCTCATATAAATATTCTGAGGCCAAGGCAGGATTGATAAACATATAAATATTTTATCATTTATAGCCATAAACTTAGATACAATTAATAGTAGAGGCAAGAATTTAATCATTCCCGAAACTTAGAAAAAGGGTGTTCGGCATAAATATAGGGCTGAAAATCTCTATTAAAATTAGGCTCCATGACTATTTTGTAGGTCGGATTAGCTTATCTAGCGTAGCGTAGATAACGTTATCCGACAGATGAGGCTACCCTGTCGGATAACGTTTTTTAATGCTGTGCAATAAAAAATCTAATCCGACCTACGTTTTTTTCATTATTACCACAATATTTTGTAATAACAGATACTTTGCTTATGAATCAAGAATCCATCATTAAAGACATGCATGTTTTACCTCAAATAGATCCTGAATTTGAAAGTCAGCGGCGCATAGGATTTATTAAAACACAGCTCAAACAAGCAAAACTTAATAAATTAGTATTGGGTATCAGCGGTGGAGTTGACTCAACGACTTGTGGTCGTTTGGCGCAATTGGCTATTGAGCAATTAAATGAAGTGGAGCGGGGAACTGATTACCAATTTATAGCGGTGCGTTTACCTTATAAGGTACAAGCAGATGAAAATGATGCCCAATTAGCCTTAGAGTTTATTCAACCTAGCCAGAGTGTTGTCATGAATGTTCATACAGGCGTTGATGCAGTACATGCCGAAACAATGCAAGCCATACAGCAAGGCTTATTAGCTAATAGCTCAGCAACGGCTGCTGACTTTCACAAGGGGAATGTTAAAGCACGAGTGCGGATGACAGCACAATATGAGTTGGCAGGTTTAGTGGGTGCTTTAGTTATCGGTACTGACCATTCTGCAGAAAATATAACCGGATTTTTCACCAAATGGGGCGATGGTGCCTGTGATTTGGCACCCTTATTTGGCCTGAATAAACGTCAGGTTAGGCAGCTTGCTGGACATTTAGGTGCGCCCGCATTACTGATAGAAAAAGCACCTACTGCCGATTTGGAAGATTTGGAACCGGGAAAAACGGATGAAGCTGCTTTAGGACTTAGTTACGACCAACTTGATGATTTTCTTGAGGGCAAGGTTGTGGCCGAAGAGTTGCAACAATTGATTATAGCGACCTATCAAAAAACACAGCATAAACGACTGGCGATACCTACTTTGTATGAGTAGTCGATAAATTAGATGATTTTATATAAGGAAGTACCATGCTAGATAACCATATCAACAACCCTAAAAGTATTAAATATTATGTTAATCAATATTTGCAAAGCATTAAAGCTGAACTAACGAATAAGATCATAGTTGATGCACCTGCAGGTTCAGGAGCAACCTCTGAAATACTGAGAAATTTAGGTGCAGATGTTAAACCTTTTGATCTATTTCCAGAATACTTTATGCTTAATGACGTACAGTGCCAGAGAGCAAATATCGCAGATCACATTCCATTAGATGACAAATCTGCTGATATGCTTATTTGCCAAGAAGGTATTGAGCATTTTAGTGATCAATTAAAAGCGTTTAAAGAATTCAATAGAGTATTGAAGCATAAAGGTCGGTTATTGATTACCACACCAAGTTATTCTAATTTGGCTGCTAAATTTAGCTACTTACTCTTTGAAAGCGAAACCAATAATAGTATGCCGCCTAATGAAATAGATGATATTTGGATGTCAGATAAAGCCATTAGCAATGAAATTTATCATGGGCATATCTTTTTGGTGGGATTACAAAAATTAAGAATTCTTGCTAAATTAGCTGGGTTTAAGATCCATGAAATAAAATATGTTAGGTTAAGTAAAGGTTCTTTAATTTTATTGCCATTTTTTTACCCTTTTATTCTGTTGAGGTCTTTACGTACTTATTATCGCAGTATCAATAAAGACAACGGCCTGCTGAAGGAGAAAAAGGTTGCTGTTTATCAAGAACAATTATTGATAAATATCAACCCTAAACACTTAATCAATAAACATATATTTATAATATTTGAAAAAGAAAATGACGAACAAGCACTCGATTTTAGAAATGAAAAAATAGTTAAGGATTTTAGTGGCAGAACATAAGGCACTTGGAAATAAATAAGCATCCAATATTTTGGCAGGATTTTTGTTTGTCATTAGTGCTGTAGCAATAGGCGCATAGCAGGCTACGTAACTATTGCTACAGTACTGATGACGGACAAAAAAACCAGTAAAGATGGATGATTATTTATTTCCAGGTGCCTAAGTACCCACGCATAATTAATTTAACATTTTTACTGGTCTTTTTTTCCATCTTCCGCGTTGCATAAAGAGTTGCGTAGCCAGCTATGCGTTTATTTATGCGCCTTGAAGATGAAAAAAATCCTGCGGAAAAATTAGTTAAATTAATTATGCATGGGTACTTATACCTGTAACAGTGTGCAATATAACCCTTTGTGAAATTGATCTCATCATGCTTTTTAACTCCTATCCCTTTATTTTTGTTTTCCTACCTATTGTCTTGTTTGGTTTTTATGCCATAGGTGCTAAAAGTCATCATCGTATAGCCATTTCTTGGCTAGTCGGAGCATCTTTATTTTTTTACGGCTGGTGGAACCCTGCTTATTTAAGCATTATTGTGATTTCCATGTTGTTTAATTATGCAGTGGGTACTGCCTTATCAGCTAGCGGTAAATCAAAGACAATATTAATAGCCAGTATCACGATTAATTTATTAGCACTCGCCTATTATAAATATTTTAACTTTTTTATAGATAACTTAAACAGTCTAAGTGGTGCAAATTTTAATGTAGAGAAAATATTTCTGCCCTTAGCAATTTCCTTTTTTACTTTTCAACAGATTGCCTATCTGGTTGATACTTATCGCGGTGAAACGCGTGAATATAATTTCTTAAGCTATTGCCTATTTGTTACCTTCTTTCCGCAACTGATTGCAGGCCCGATTGTGCATCATCGGGAAATGTTACCGCAATTTGCCAAAAACAGCTTATATAAGCTCAGTTATCGACACTTATTTATTGGCCTAACCATTTTTACCTTAGGTTTCTTTAAAAAAGCAGTCTTGGCAGATGGCACCAGCCAATATGTGGCAATGACCTTTAATTTAGCCGAGTCTGGAGCGCCTGTTACTTTTATTGCCGCTTGGGCCGGCTCATTATGTTACGCCTTCCAATTGTATTTTGATTTTTCTGGCTATTCAGATATGGCAATCGGTATTGCTCGTATGTTCGGTATCGTGTTACCGATGAATTTTAATTCACCTTACAAATCTACTAGTATTGCTGAGTTTTGGCGACGCTGGCATATGACTTTATCCCGTTTTTTACGCGATTACTTGTACATTCCACTGGGGGGAAACCGTAAAGGTAAAATCAGGCAACTTATTAACTTGATGTTAACCATGATACTAGGTGGTTTGTGGCATGGTGCGGGCTGGAATTTTGCTTTATGGGGGTTTGTACATGGCTTATTATTAGTCATTCACAGTACTTGGCGACAGCTTGCAAACTATTGGCATATTAAACTAAATGGTTTCTTTGCCTGGTGTCTAACATTTTTTGCGGTATTATTTGCTTGGGTGCCTTTTCGGGCCACAAGTTTGGAAGGGGCTTTAAATTTATGGTCGGGAATGTTGGGTCTAAATGGCTTTAACTTGCCTAAATGGATGGCCGTTTATGTTGATTATTTTGGCCCATGGTTAGCAGAGTACCATATCTCTTTTTTAGGGCCTTTCTACCAACTAGGGCCGGTAAAGCTTTTTGATATACTTTGGTTTATTCTGCTATTTATTATCGCTTTTGCATTGCCCAATACTCAACAATTTATGCAGCGTTATCGTCCTATCTTTGCAAAGGCGCAGTATTATAAAATACCTGCATTAAAACTAGTTTGGCGGCCAACTCTAGCGTGGTCTTGCATGATTGCTTTCTTGTTTGTTTATGCGACTTTATCTTTAACGCGCATAAGTGAATTTTTATATTTTCAGTTTTAATATTGGATAAATTGATGCATCACATATTTTTCCTATACGGCCGTCGGCTTATTATTTTTAGTGCACTATTATTAGTTGCAACCATTGTTTTTAGCTATTATATAGACCCATTCTCAGTGTATGGGCGTACTTATATTAGAAATGGTGTACAGGTCAATAGTCCTGGTTTTACGGATCAGGTAAAAATGGGCAAAGCGCTGGCTATTACGCAACGCAAACCTGAAGTCTTAATTTTAGGGTCTTCTCGTAGCTCAATTGGCCTATCATCTCAAATGGCAGCTCAATATTTCCCTGCACAAAATATTTATAATGGCTCTTTCCCCGGCATCAATATTTATGAGCTATTACGTTATTTTCAGCATGCAGTTGCCTCCGCGCCCATTAAAACAGTCTATATTGGCCTCGATTTTTACCAATTCCATGGTGGTCGTCCTCCTGAAAAATCATTTAGAGAAGACCGTTTAGCTGTTGACATCAATAATCAGCCAGCAGGGAATGCAACAGGTGATTTATTAACCACGCTACTTTCTGTGGATGCTGTTTTCTATAGTATGAAGGTTGCCTTAGGGCTTTATAAAGCAGGTAGTGATATTTATTTTCCGAATGGCTTCATTGCCAATGCTTCTGCGGGAGGATGGTTAGAAAATTTTATTAGTAATGAAGGCAGTGCCTATATCAATAAAGTTTATACAGTACCAGAGTTTACTTTTAAGACACCTAATGATGGGCTTACTAGTTTTGATTATTTTCAGCAGCTGACACGATTAGCACATGAGCACAATATTAAGCTTTATTTTTTTATTTCCCCTTCGCATGCTAGGCAGTGGGAAGTGATTACCCAACTTGAATTATGGAAAAAATGGGAATATTGGAAGCAGGAAATGCTACGTATTACCCTACAAGAAAGCGAGCAGCATGGGCAAAGTGCCTATCCAATTTATGATTTTTCAGGCTATAGTAAATATTCAACTGAAAGTGTGCCACGTATTCCTAACGAGCCGATGCAATGGTATGCCGACTCCTCCCATTACCGACAAGTACTAGGTACGATTATATTTGCCAATATGTTGAATAATGTTGAAGAGAACGGTTTTGGCCGTTTACTCAATATGGATAATATTGAGGCGCACTTACGCGCTATTAGAGCGGATAGGTTACAGTATCAAGCCAGCCATTCTCAGGATATTGCTGATATTCGTAAGTTGGTTGATTTAAGAAATAAAGTTGCACATACTAAAAAGGCTAATATTAGTGGAATTTAACGCCCTACCTGCTCTGTTTAGTACAAAATGCTAATATGGGTGTATTTTAGTGTTTATGGTACAATTATTCTTTACTTATAGCCTTAAGATATTCCATAGTAGTAATCCTGAAAAATGAACTTTAAATCTTTAAAAGAAGCTTTTCAAATCACCAATAGAGCTGCGATACCTGACCTATCGATCAAAGAAGAAAATTTATTACGAGCATTAGTTATAAAGTACTCTTGTGGTAATAATAATTTACAACATGGCAGTTATGCAACAACAGGTGACATAGAAAGGCGTAAAATAAAAATTTGTACTTATAGCTTTTCTGATTAATGTCTCCTGAGCAAAAAATAGCCATTAAAGGGATTGTAGGGCTTTTTGACAGGGCTGAAGACAAGGTCAAAGAAGTTGAATTACTGGCACAAGAACTTTCAATCCCTGCCATTAATGAGTTACGTTATGTCGGTTATCATTTAGCACGCTCTCTTTGTGAAGATAGCCCTGAACAACTAAATATTCAAATTAACAAGGCAGAGAGACACTGTAAACGGGCAATATATGACGCTCATGGGATAGGGATAATCCACCTATTAGAGCAACTAATGCTCTTTAAAGAAAAATATACTTCTTTTTCTAATGCAGTTATCACGATAATGCCATCTTATACGGATGACTTGACATGCGCTAATAAAGCATCAAAATTTATTGCTCAAATTAAAGAAGAAAATAGAGGTAGTAGAGACAGTTATTACATGCAATGTGAGCCACATTATCAATCTTTGCGAGACATTATTGATAAACTATCCATTGCCGAGCCACTAATTAATCAAAAAATAACAGAGGATCGAGAGAGTGAACAGAAGGAAACCAGACGCTTTATTACGATTGTTGTGCTCTCGATACTAGCAATTACTGTTAGCATTTCCATAGCAGTCACTACAACATAAATTGTTTAACTTTTCTCATCCCTTTCTAAGCTACTTCTCTCCAAGGCTACTGATCATGCCCGCTAAACAAGCAGTCATAACGGCTAAAAAGACCACATTCACCTGATGGCCAAAAGAATAATTCGTTAAACCAAATATGAAACTTGCCCCTACTAACAAAAGTCCTAAAAAACTCAAATACTGTCGCTCATTATGATTACTCTCGAGTAATGAGCAATAAAAATAATATAAAAGTCCTGCATACAATATACCGTAGCCAATAAAACCAATAATGCCAGTTATAGCAAGTAAGTGAATAGGCTCACTATGCGCATGATCAAATATAAAAATACTCACTACCTCACCTGTGGCAACTTTTTCTTGTAAGGCAGTATTAAACTCACCCGACCCCACACCAATCACTGGGTGCTCTGTAAATATTAACCAAGCTGCTCGCCAAACTTCTAAACGTAAACCTACTGAAGAGATCTGCAGAGCCTCAGAATCATTTCGAATATCGGTCAAGAAATAACTATTAATCTCCTGAGCCACTAAATTAACACGTGACTTAACATTAGTATTTATATGATAAGTTGTTGCCATTAAGCATACCAATAAAACAATGCTGACTAATTTATACAATTTCTGAGCAGGGAAAAAAAACAGAAATAAGGTAATAAAAAAAGGTAAAGCAATCCAGCCACCTCGACTACCCGACAATACAGAGGCCATTAGCCCCATAAAAAAGGCAAGTAAACAACTTATAAAGAATATTTTTTTATAATGGCTTTGCTGAATTAAAAACAGGCTAGCTAAACTCATCGTGCCTAGTAGTAAACTAATATTGCCAAAACTGATTTTTATAACAAAACCATGCACATTAAATGCATCAAGATACAGTAGCTGATAAATAGCCAATAGGCCAACGCCTACTGAGCCAATTAAAATACCGACAACAAAAGGATTAATACTTACTTTAGCTTGTCTTAGTGCAAAAAAAATCGGTATAACGATAATAAACCTTGCATAGTAATCAAAATACCGCCACCTAAAATCGCGTAGCATGACATCGAAGAGGATGACTAAAGGCAGGCAGATCATGGCAGCAAACAGTACTTTTTCTTGCTTACTTAAGCGCATATTAACTGGAAAGTGAATGAGCAGTACTATTATTGAGGTTAATAAAATAATAGCAGCGGCAATATTCACTCCATGCTTTACCGTTAACGTCAAAATAGGCATAAGCCCCAGCGATAAGGATAAAATTTTTGAAGTTGTGTTATGCATTATAGGCGGTATTTTTGCTGTCAATTTTAGATCATGCTAAGCTAGCCAGAACTTATTTTTCACTTAATTTCTGTATGCAAAAAACGACCTCAAGCTTCCAAATATATAAACGTTTACTACGATATGTCCGGCCTTACATCAAGTTTTTTATCATTAGTATAGTTGGTTTCTCAATTGTAGCAATTGCACAGCCATTAACGGCAGAACTAATTAAAACAATCATTGAAACCTTAGAGCATCGCACAGAAACAAATACTCAATACCTACCTTTTTTAATTATCGCCTTAGTCTTTATTCGTGGTTTTGGTGCTTTTTTTGGCAATTATTACTTGGCAAAAGTATCTGTCAATGTTGTACACAAATTGCGCCGTGATATTTTTAATCATTATACGCAATTGTCGACCGAATATTTTGATGCGCAAAATAGTGGTCGCCTGATTTCATTAATTACTTATAACGTAGCCGAAGTCGCACGCGGGGTAACTGACTCAATTAGAATCTTTATGCGCGAAGGCTTAACCGCCATTGGCCTAATCGCCTATCTTATTTGGCTTAACTGGCAATTAACTATCGTTTTTTTGGTGATCGCTCCCTTTATTGCATTATTAGTTATCGTGGTAGGCAAAAAACTCCGAGCACTGAGTAAAAATGTGCAAGACTCAATGGGGGAAATGACCCATATTACTTCTGAACTGGTCACTGGCAACCGCGTTGTTAAATGTTTTGGTGGTACCGAATATGAAGTAAATCGCTTTAAAAAAAGTAGTTTATTTAATAAACAGCAATCACAAAAAGTTGCCTTAGTCTCTGCCGTGCAAAACCCTATTATGCAAGTACTGGTTGCTTTGGCACTTGCTACTTTATTATATTTAGCATTGCGCATGATGAATAATGCCAGCACCGGTGAGTTTGTGGCTTATCTACTCGCAGCATTCATGGTCCCAAGACCCATCCAATTATTAGCTGCAGCCAATAACGACATCCAGAAAGGGATCGCTGCTGCCAGTGATATTTTTGAAATATTAGATGTTCCCGCTGAAATGGATCAAGGCACCCAAACACAAGCACTAGGTAAAGGAGAACTAAGCTTTAACAATATTTCTTTTAGTTATTCAGGCGCTGCAAAAGCAGCCCTTAAAAATATTAATTTCACCATACAATCAGGACAAACTATTGCCATCGTTGGGGCTTCTGGTAGTGGTAAAACCACCTTAACTAATTTAATACCACGTTTCTATGATTACACCCAAGGCAGTATTCAATTAGACGGCGTGGATATTAAACAATACACTTTAGAGTGCTTAAGAGAGCAAATTGCACTGGTTACCCAAAATATCACTTTATTTAATGATACTGTTTTTAATAATATTGCCTACGGTACGCTCAGTGATGTTACTGAAGCGGATGTCATAAAAGCTGCAGATGCCGCTTATGCCAGTGAATTTATCAACGCCTTAGCGAAGGGCATGCAAACGGAAATTGGTGAACAGGGTATCCAGCTGTCTGGTGGTCAAAGACAACGCCTCGCTATTGCGCGCGCATTACTTAAAAATGCTCCGATATTAATCTTGGATGAAGCGACCTCTGCATTAGATACCCAATCAGAACGCTATATTCAAAAAGCATTAGAGCATGTGATGGCGCATAGAACGACGATTGTCATAGCCCATCGCTTATCCACCATAGAAAAAGCCGATGTGATTATGGTGATGGCAGAAGGCGAAATTATTGAACAGGGTACGCACACTAAACTATTAGCCAAAAAGGGTGCTTATGCGGCATTGCATGCCATGCAGTTTAGTGAAAAGAAAGTGACAGAATCCCCCCCTAATTAAACACTTCCTAATACTACCTAAATTCACGTAGGTGCAGATTTATCTGCACATTGTGATTGAGTATTTATATTTACAAAAACAATGGTTTACCCCTGTAGGCTGGGTTAGATTAGCAACTAACGTAACCCAGCCTACGGCATAAGCTATTAAAACTCTAACCTAACCCCCGTTGAAAAAGAATGACTAGTAACATTACTGTAACCCAACAAGGTTTGGTAATTTAAAAACAATTGCGTACCTCGCGCCAACACACTAGAAACACCCACACCCAATGTTGCAAAATCTCGATCTGGACTATCAGTCACTGCTGTTAAAGCAAAATTATTAAAATCTGCCGTATAACGTGCATTGATTTCACGGCTATCATTTAAAAATTCATGATGCCAAGCGACATTAAATTGTGGAATAATCACCCCAAAGGAAGAGCTGAATACATAAGATAATTGTGCGCCTAATTGCGACTGGAATGAATCAAATTTTTGTTCTTCGACACTTAAATTTAAACCAAATGCACCTGATTCGTTATAGGCATCAACTTGACCGTGATAATAATCCAAACGTGCAAATGGCCTTAAGTTAAATGCTTTGACATGAAAATTATAACCAAAGCCACCACCGACTGAAAATTGATCTCCATTAGTATCGGCACTTGCCATTCTATTGGCTCCCCCTGTCGAACTGGTATTATTTGATAGCACCACCACCCCACGCTCTACATCATAGTCAGTCCAGCCATACGTAAAATTACCATCAATATAAAAGTCATTAATATCATATGAAGCAAACAAGGATAGGTTGAAGGTATCCGCTTCTATACCACCGCCTGCAACATTAATATTACTCTGAAAATCAGCACCTAAATGCGAGTACGCACCCGCTACCCCAGCAACAAAATTATTAGTAAAACGGTAATCTACGCCCACTAAAAAACCGGCAGAATAAAAATCAGCTGCATTTTCACGCACCGAGCCATCAATCTCACCAAACCCGCCAATAGCATTAACAAAGACATTCAAACGATTACCCAGTAACGATCCCGATTCATCGCCACTTCCCCCACCTAAGCCTTGGCTTATTTTATGCAATTCGCTAAGGTGAGTGTTAATTTCCGCAACTTGCCCTGATAATGAACCCATAGCAACTCTGGATGGCGTGCCCATCTCTTCTGTTGCTACATTTTGTAAGGCACTGCCTAATTCAGCACTATTTAAGCCTAAACTATTGCCAGTTGCACCACTCCCCTGAATTTCATTACCTGTATGCACCATCGCGCCACATTGATTAAATAAATCTTGTTCAGGGGTTTGGGGGTTATGGGTCGGTTTATTCGTGGGAATCAAACCTATGCAGACAGTTTGTATCGCTGTACCAGTAGCTGACTGGAGCGAATTTAGCCCAGGGGTATCACCCAGTTTGGCAGCATAAGTGGAAATAGGCAGCAGCACACCTGCACCACACAGAATTACCTTTAATATATTATGGTTAGGCTTTGATTTAATTATTATTGATTGACCCATTTCTATCTCCAGAGTTGCTTATAGAAAGACAATATTACAAGTAATTTGATAGTATTCCTTATCCTGAAGAGAGTCAATAAATCACTGATTATTAAATATTATTATAATATTCATAGATTTTAAAATACTATAAAGACCTTAATAAATCAGTTCCAAATACTATTTTACAAAATAGTATTGACAAAAACCAATTATCAGGTTAATAAATAGCCTTGCTAAAATAATTATTCGCTCGCTGTTTCATTTAATTGTTTACTGGCAGTTTAATCAACTCAAATAAGGAACTCTATAAATGTTAAAAAATAACAACCTGAACTATTTTTTATGTTTTTTTCTATGGCTCCTTATTGGCTCTGGCTGTAGCTCACCTAACAACTTAGAAAAAACTAAAGCAGCCTCTAATGGCTCAGAATTATTAGTGGTCGACTGCTTACTGCCAGGGCAAGTGCGGCAATTAGGGCAATCGATGACTTACCTTACCCAACGTCGGCCCATTAAAACATCCGCGCAAGATTGTGAAATTCGCGGTGGTGAATATGTATCTTATGATCGTGCTGATTACAAAACAGCACTTACTATTTGGCTGCCACAAGCACAACAAAATAACCCTGAAGCACAGGTTTATGTCGGTGAGATCTATGAAAAAGGCTTTGGTTTGACCCCCGACTATCGTACTGCAGCACATTGGTATGCAAAAGCAGCCGCACAAGGCAATTCACGCGCACAAATCAATCTCGGCTACTTATATGAAAAAGGCTTAGGCGTTAAAAAAGATATGGTGACTGCCTTAAACTGGTACCGAAAATCCTCAGGTTTGGAAAGTGATGATATTGCTTTTGCCTCAACCATTGAAACGGCAGTGAAAGCAGAATATGAGGATGAGTTAAATCTGTTAAGAAATGCGCTAGATAATACTCAAGTTGAAATAGCAGCATTACAATCTGATTTAGGGCAATCTAAAATACAATACCAACAAGAGCAACAAAGCCTTAAGCAATTACAAGCAAAACTACACCAAAGCAATGTGAAGGTAAGGCAGTTAAAAAACACTCGCAATGTGGCTGCTGTTAAAAATGAGGTTCTAGTTTATAGCAAACAAGTAGACCAGCAACGCATCGTGGTAGCGCAGTTAAAAACCCAATTAAACCAAGAAAATACCGCACTATCTCAAAAATTAAAGCAAGCAGAGCAACGCAGCCTGCAACTCAGTGAAGAGTTAGTAAAACATAAACAAGACAAAGGTTTACTGGAAACCAAATTAATCTTGGCCGAAACACAACTAACAAGTGCTAACCTTGCTATTGACGAGTTAATAGATGAACAGTCTGCACAACAGCAAAAAATCACCACAGAGCAGCAAGTACTAAGTACTAGCAAAGCTGAAGGCGCAAGTGCCGAGCGCATTAAAAAACTAGAATCACAGTTAGCTTCCGCTGAGAAGACTTTAAAGCAACAACAAACTAAAATTAAAGCAAAACAACAAAACAAGTTAAGTTACCAAAAGAAACTAAAGCAATTGCAAGTGGCAGAAAAACAGCAACAAATTGCCTATGCAAAACCTTCTATTGAGATATTGGATCCACCCGTTACGATAACACGTAGTAATATGCCCAGCGTACGTTTACGTTCAATTATGAGTCACCGTGAAATTACTGGCAGAGTCACAGCACCCGCAGGCTTACTCGCATTTAATATTAATGGTTTAAACCGTGATATTAGTGATGCAGGGGTTTTTAAAGCTTCCATTAAACTAAAAGGCGAGCAAACCCTAGTGAGGAGCGTTGCCATAGATAAAGGCGGCAATAAAGTTATATTAGAATTTATGTTGCTCGCTAATAAACAGGCCAGTACAAAAAAGCCTGATCACACAAGCAGCGTTGCAGCAAATATTAGGGGGAATATTAATTTTGGTAGTTATCATGCTTTGATTATTGGTAATCAAAACTACCAATATTTATCTGACTTAAATACCCCGATAAATGATGCTCAAGAAGTCGATAAAATTCTACGTGGACAATACGGCTTTAATACCACTTTATTATTAAATGCAAATCGCTATGAAATTTTATCTGCCCTCAATGAACTGAGAGAAAATTTAACCGAAGCAGATAATTTATTAATTTACTATGCAGGGCATGGTGAATTGGATCGTGTCAATTTGCGGGGACATTGGTTACCTATTGATGCTGAGCAGAACAATACCGCTAACTGGATATCCACCATTGCGATCACTGATATTGTCAATTCCATTGCTGCCACCCATGTGATGGTAGTCGCTGATTCATGTTACTCCGGAGCCATGACTCGCTCATCACTTGCTCGTCTTGAGGTAGGTATGAATAATGCCTTACGTGCCAAATGGCTTAGGCTAATGACTAAAACCCGCTCACGCACAGTATTGTCTTCAGGTGGGCTAAAACCAGTACTTGATGATGGTCAAAATGGTCATTCTTTATTTGCTAATGCTTTTATTGATGCGCTGACTAATAACACTGAAATTTTAGAAGGCCAAAGCCTGTATAGGCAGGTGCATGAAAATATTGCCAAAGTAACCAAAAAAATTAAATTTAAGCAAGAACCACAATATGCACCTATTCGTCATGGAGGCCATGAAGCTGGCGATTTTTTTCTCGTCGCTATAGCACAGTAAATAGAATATTTTTCAACAATATGGTGAAGTATCAGTCACTACTTTTATCTGGTTTATTCACTAGCTTACTTAGCTGTACGGCTCCCGAGGTAAAATTTGCGAGCCAAGCAAAAGCATATGGATTTAGCCAAAATATTGTGCAAGGCCCACACTTTAAGCATAGAGTTTATAGTAATGCATTAGTACAAAATCAGACTAGTAGTTTACATATCTATTTAGGGGGCGATGGCTCCCCTTGGGTTGGTCATCGTTGGGTTGCAACTAATCCAACGCCTAGAAACACCTTAATTCTTAAATTAATGCAGCAAGACAATCAAGCTGCGCTATTTTTGGGCAGACCTTGTTACCACGGACTGATTGCAGGGACTCCCTGTAGCAATGCACTGTGGACTAGTCAACGTTATGCGCCTGAAGTTATTACTGCTATGGCAGCTGCTATCACTAAACTCACCCAACAATATCAAACCCAACAACTGGTATTAATTGGTTTTAGTGGTGGCGGCACCATTGCTGCACTACTCACTGAGCACCTAATCAACATAAATGGCATTATTACCATTGCAGCTAACTTAGATGTCACTGCCTGGACTGAATACCATAACTACTCGCCACTATCCGCTTCATTAAACCCGATACAACGGCAACCCATTGCCCAAAATATTTGGCAGTTACATTTGGCTGGCGGTAAAGACAACAATATTCCCGTTCAACAAATTAAAGCTTTTGTGGATAAGCAGTTTGCCGCAGAATTATGGGTCTTTGCAGATTTTGATCATCATTGTTGCTGGTCTGAAGTTTGGTCTAGCATTCTGCAATCAATCCGCATTTATCAGTAACAGTATAGAAAGTAGCTCGTATAAAGCACTTGTTAAATACTTAGGCACTTGGAAATAAATAAGCATCCAATATTTGGGCAGGATTTTTGTTTGTCATCAGTGCTGTAGCAATAGGCGCATAGCAGGCTACGTAACTGTTGCTACAGTACTGATGACGGACAAAAAAACTAGTAAAGATGGATGATGTGTGTTTCCAGGTGCCTTATACTACACGCATATTATTCGAGGTTGTCGGCATGAACTCTATTTATAATCATAGCGCCCCTAAATGAGCCTGTAGAAAACAATGGCTTATTTTCTGATACCTATAGGGAATTATGATTATGATATTTTGGCTACTATAAACCTATTGTTATACAAAAAGAACAGTGCAATTATGCTACCCCATAAAAAATTAATCTGATAATATTTGCTCTAAAAGATCTCTATCCTGATTAGTCAGGTTTTCCAACGTAATATGAGAAGTAAGTGTTTCAAAACATAGTGTATTTGGCTCACAGGTGCTTGCTTGTAAGTTATTAGCAGCCCCCCACCAGTTAACTTTACTTCCATTAGATTTTGATATTGAATCTAGTTTATTGGCTACTTGATAGGCCAAAACACCGCAATCTAGTTGGTATGTTCTAGCTACTTGTATTACGGAGTTTTTTAACCAGTGGATTTTACCTTTTGCTTTCTGAAAACACTCCTCGATGTATTCATCAGCGTTTTCACCCAAGAGTACTCTCCCTGCGAAATTATTAGCTTCAGTTTCTTCTTGATCATTGCGCCTTTC
>CAZXJK010000011.1:0-23986 GCA_964640895.1 uncultured Methylomonas sp. | reverse complement strand
TTTTGTTGATATTCAATTACTTGACCTCTGACTGGTAGCGGCATTAGGGTCAGACACGATTGATAAAAAATTCCACCTGCATCCCCCAAAAATCAATTGTTCTCCTCTTTCAGCACCCGAAAATCTCGTACATACATTTTCAACTGTGCCAATTGTCGCTCCTCTTTCTTGTATCCATAACGTAACTGTATATATAACGCCGTAATACGCGCAAATGGTACTGCAACTTGTGGAATTTTCTCATTAACACGCAATAAAAAATCTTGCGCACCTTCATTATCCCCCTTAATCAAGCCTGCTCTCATTAACTTCTGACATGCTTTTGCATACACGATTTGTACTTTATCCAGAACAGGTGCTTGCTGACGAAATACATAAATAGCCAGCAAGAAAGTAACCAAGCCCACTAGCCCAACCAACCAATAAAACATCTGTTTAAGACTGTCTATACCCAAGCCTTGCATAAAGTCTAACTGATGCTGACGATCATAATTAATAATCCAGCGTTGCCAAGAATAATCCATGCTACTCCATAGGCTGCGCATTCTCTTCATTAATGCCAAGGTTTTGCTATCTAATTGTACGGAGGAAAAACTCACCGTATTATTGGCAATTTGCTGTTCAATATTAACACCGTGCTGCACGCGTTCTGGCGCAATGGCGGTGGTTGGATCATACCTTACCCAGCCTTTACCAGATAACCAGACTTCAGCCCAAGCATGTGCATTAGCTTGGCGCACTTCGATAAAGCTCCCTGTTTTATTATAACTACCCCCTTGGTAACCGCCGACTACTCTTGCTGGAATGCCTGCGACTCGCATTAAATAGACAAAGGCAGTGGCATAATGCCCGCAAAAACCAGCTTGGGCATCAAACAAAAAGGTTTCTATCGGTTGATCACCCATTAAGGGCGGCATTAGCGTGTAATAAAAATTGTTTTTGCGAAAGTGCTGAAATAGATTGGTAATAAAAATTTCTGGCGTGCTATCAAAGCCGCCTAATTGGGCCACCAGTTCTTGCACTCTTGCATCTGGATTGCCAGGTAATTGCAGATTATCACTCAATTCTGTTTTGGTAATATATCCAGTATTATAGTGCGAATACGAGCTTAGCTGATATTCAGCACGCTGATTAAATGTTTTGGAAGTGCGTAACTGATAAGTACCACTGCTATTTAAGGGGGGGCTAAAGTCTGCTGGCATATCTAAGGCAAATACCCAGTTTTTAGTTTGTGGTTCCATTAATAGCTGATAATGGTAAGGTTCGCCAGAAAAACTGACTTTATCCATAAAACGCTTGAAATGGGTGTTTTTTGTTTGTCGCCAGCGCTTACCATCGGTATAAGAAAATACCGGACCACGCCAATAACGTTCCGCATGTGTCGGGATTTTTCCGTCAAATTTTGCACGAAAAACAATCTCGCCTGACATGCCTAATTTGCTAATTGCACCAGGCTCTAGTACATCACTAAGACCTGACATTGCTTGATTATTTTCCTGCAAAAATGACCAACGCGGCGCTTCTACCCGTGGAAAAAACACAAACATAATCGCCATCAAAGGCACGGCTTGCAAGAATATACGTCCCGCTACTTTGAGTGATTGGCTAACGCTGATGCTGGCGGCATTCATACTAATCAGCGTTGCTAATAAACTAATACTTACCAAAACTATATAGCCAACCATTAAGAGGCTTTGCATATATAAAAATTGTGAGGCTGCGACAATAAAGGCTAAATAGGTGATTAAATACAGGTCACGCCGCTGTTTAATTTCGAGTAATTTCAAGCCAAGCGCTGTGATAAAGACCGCAGTCCCTGCATCGCGTCCAAATACACCTTGATGCATTAACACTAATATGCCAATGCCGGTGACCAACAATAACAGTACTAACAATTGATTGGGTAAATAAGCGGGCCGCCAAACTCCCAGCAAACGCCATCCGAGCAATATAAAGAAAAAACCAATAAGAGGTAATGGCACATGCATCACATGCGGCAACACCATCAGCCCAATTGATGTTAATAGAAAAATCAGTCCACGTTGACTAATCGCTGCTTCCATAAATTTTATTCATCCTTTAATTGTTTTACCCTGTAATGCCCTTGCGTACCAACACCTAACTGCGCTGCTAAATAAGACAGAGCCTCTTCCATTGCCGCTTTTAATGTCCACGGGGGATTAATAACGATCATACCACTGGCAGTCATGCCCCATTCTGAATTATCTGCTAGCTGCCCTAGTTCAAATAATTGCACATTACTCAGTGTACTGGCTTGAATTTGTTGTTCTAATTGATTAATACGCTCGCGCTCTACTACCGGATACCATAGTGCGTACGTACCTGTCGCAAAACGCTTATGTAATTGCACGATAGTCTCCAGTACTTGCGTATAATCTGTTTTTAATTCATAAGATGGATCCATCAACACAAGACCTCGGCGTTGCGGCGGCGGTAGTAAGCCGACACTGTGTTTAAAGCCATCCTCTTGATATATATGTACACGTCGATCATGCTGCATCACAGTACGTAATACCTCTACATCAGTACTATGCAACTCATATAAAAATAACTGGTCGTATGGACGCATTAATTGCTTGGCAATTAGTGGGGAGCCTGGGTAATGCTGCAAAGCATCTTGCTGATGACAACTTTTAACGAACTGTACATAATCTGCAATAATAGGTGGCAAGCCCTGTGCTTGCCATAACTTGGCGATGCCTTGTTGATATTCCTGAGTTTGCTCGGCATGCTCACTGCTTAATGAATATCGCCCTGCGCCTGCATGGGTATCTATGTAACAAAAAGGTTTTTCTTTCTTTTTCAGGTGCTCCAAGATATGAATCAAAACACTGTGTTTTAGCACATCAGCAAAATTGCCTGCATGAAAAGAGTGACGATAACTGAGCATGATTTTTATTGTTTAACCAGTGAGATTAAGGAGGCTTGTACAAAAACTAACCTATTGCACGAATACGCCATATTCTACAAGCTTAATACTCACTAAGGAACGCGCATGAAACAACCTCTTTACTTCAAAACAGCGCTAATGCCTCTAAACACTGTTTAGAATGCTGCGTACCTACACTAGGCTCAATACTTAATCCTGCCAGCTTAAATCCATAGGCAATACCTGCGGTATCAGCCTCTAGTATCCAGCGACACATTTGACTTAATCGCTCCTCTTGCTCTGCCCCCATAGTGTGTTCATAATCCAGCCAAATCTCCGCACTTTGTGCACCACTGTATTGGCGTGTATATAAGCCCTGGCCTTTCGCTAATGCGCGCCAATGTATATGCCGAATACTATCACCTGCTTGGTAAGCTTGTAAGCCATAAAAATCATCTTGGCCTTTTTGAGCATTACCCTGTGCATCTAAGCTACTTGCATTTTCTGGCAAAGGACATTCCTGCAAACTGGGCCGCGGATAAATCAAGGCATTAATATCTAAATGTAATCTATGCCAGGCACGAAACAAACCAAAAGGATAATCACAATAAATAACAGGGTTAGTTAACGTGAACCAACCGCGTTTAGTTGCCGGCTGTGGCAAACTAACTTGTCGTTTTTGCTTGGCTGGTATATCGACTAGTTGCATAGCAGCATGCTTGTCCAAGCCTAACTGCACACTATACCTCTGAGTATTACTCGGATTGTGAATTGTTAACCTGCCCTCAGCCAACTCACCGACAAACACATTGGGGCTATGCCCTTTACTAACAGTCAAACCTGCTAATGACTTAACTGTGTGTAAAATCGTGATAAAAAATAGGCTTGCCAACAAAAAGCTTAACAGATAAACCAAATTATTATTGTAAATAAAGGCAATTAACATTAATAATGCAATCAATAGCAAAAAGCCAAAGCCACGCTTGGTGGGTAAAATATAGATACGCCGATAACTTAGGTAGATAGAGTTTGTATCCGCTTGCTTACTCATAAATTGTTATTCCAAAATTTATTTATGGAATAGCAACGGCTGCGAGCAATGGTGCAACAATATTAGCTGAATTAGTATGTCCTGCACGTAACCTATGTCCGGCAACAGGAGCAAGCACCTGCTGCACGTCCTCAGGAATGACCATATCCCGTTGCTGCATGAAAGCCCATGCTTTAGCAGCATTCAACAAAGCTAAACCGGCACGAGGTGATAAACCAGTTTGATATTCTTCTGCTTCACGCGTATACGCAATAAGAGCCTGCAAATAATCCAATAAAGCAGGTGCTACATGTACTTTTTTAACAGCTTGTTGCATGGTTAATAACGCATCCGCTGGCAACTGTACCACCAATTCACCAATTAGGCTGTGTCGCTTAACACCGCTCAATAGTTCACGTTCGGCCGCATGATCTGGATAACCTAACTCTATACGCATTAAAAATCGGTCTAACTGTGATTCAGGTAAAGGAAAAGTCCCTAATTGGTGACTGGGATTTTGAGTTGCTATCACAAAGAAAGGGTGTGGCAAACTATGAGTTTGACCTTCGACGGTCACTTGCTGCTCTTCCATCGCTTCTAATAAAGCACTTTGTGCTTTGGGTGTCGCGCGATTAATTTCATCTGCAAGTACCATTTGATGAAAGATTGCCCCTGGATGAAAATTAAATTCATGTTTGTCAGGGTTATAAATGGTCGCACCAATAATATCAGAAGGCAATAAATCACTAGTAAATTGAATACGCTGATATTCTAGCCCCATTAATTTAGCCAAAGTATGTGCCAGTGTGGTTTTACCTACGCCTGGAATGTCTTCTATTAATAAATGTCCGCCTGATAATAAACAACAGAGTGATAATCGTATTTGCTGCTCTTTACCTAAAATAATTTGATTTGCAGATTGAATGACTTGATTAAGCTGGTCGTGCATCTAATGTCCTTATTATTAAAGTAGGCGGGGCCTATGGCCGCGATTTTCGAGCACCAATCGCGGCCATAGGCCCCTCCTACATATTATGGTTACTTACCAATAATACCTTTTACTGCATGAATTAAATCAGCTGGAATAACTACAGTTTTTGCATTATCAGACTCGGATAATTCCCGCATTGCTTCGATATATTTCTCACCTAACAAATAGGTTGCCGGCAACTCCTTATCTTTAAGTGCCTCACTAATACTTTCAATCGCTTTACCACTCGCATCTGCCAATAAAATTTTGGCTTCAGCATCACGCCGTGAAGCTTCCAAGCGACCGTCAGCTTCTAAAATAGCCGCTTGTTTTGCGCCTTCAGCTCTGGTAACCGCCGCACGTCTTTCCCGCTCTGCCGCACCCTGCTCTTCCATAGAAGCCTGCATGGTAGTAGAAGGGTTAATGTCCTGAATTTCTACTGTCTTTAAGGTAACTCCCCAATCAGCAATATCATCAGATATACCTTCTTTTAATTTTAGCTTAATATGCTCTCTTGAAGACAAAGCGTCATCTAAAGTCATTTCTCCAATGATAGCCCGCAAAGATGTCTGTACTAATTTCTCAATCGCTACCACATAATCCTCTACTCCATACACTGCTTTTTCTGGTGAAACGATATTGATATAAGCAATTGCATTCGCAATAATAACCGCATTATCTTTGGTAATAACCTCTTGCGATGGAATATCCATCACAATATCTTTTGTGGTTATTTTCTCGATAATGGAATCAACATAAGGAATAACAAAATTAAGCCCAGGTGCTAAAGTACGGTGATACTTACCTAAGCGTTGCACAATATGCTTATAGCCTTGTGGGACAATTCTAACCCCTTTAATGACCGTAACAATAACCAGTAAAACAAATACGCCAACAACCGCTAATCCTTCCATAATTTAAGTCCTCATGCTGTAAAGAATTGAGAGTTTTATAACCCCTCAACCCTCACTATTTTTTTGTGAAAACAATTAATGTATTTCCTGAAAATTCGCGCACTATCACACGATCACCCAGCTCCACCTTATCGGTACAAATAAATTGCCATTCATCATTGCCCAAAATAGGCACGGAAAAACGCAAAGTGCCACGTCCTTCATGTAAGGAATTATATTCAATCACAATCCCCATTTGCCCAATCATGCCTTCTCGCGCCATACCTGAAAATGATTTATTTTTAAAATGTGGCGATACCCATTTAAACCAAGCATAGACAATAAAAATAGATAAAATAATCCAGAGCAATAATTGTAGCGTAAATGAAAATGGCATTATCAACAACAACAAACCAACTACAATTGCGCTTAAGCCAAACCATAAAGTGACAAAACTCAGTAACATAATTTCAGCTAATGCTAAGCATAGTCCAAAAATAAGCCAGTGCCAGTAAGCAATATTGCTATTCAACCACTCCATCATAATGTCCCCTTAATAATATAGTTCACCATTCTCGCGCAAAAGGTATTTTCTTTCACATACGACCTAGTACAATATACGCTTATTTATTTTAGTTGCAGGAAAAATCATGATCATCTGGGCATTTAATTTACTTCTACTATCCGTGTTTATTTTTATTATAGGCATGATCAAACCACATTGGTTGCTATTTTGGATGGAGAAACCAAACAGATTTGTCATTGCCGGTGTCAGTGTTATTTTATTAATGGCTGGTGCAATACTATTTGGTGAGGGTAATGTACAGAATGAGCCATTATCTGAAGTCGTCAATGCTGGAAAGCCTACCGATGCAGTTGCAGTTGCAAGTGAAAGCCCTTCTGATTTAGTAAAAGAGTAAATATATACGTTAAGGGTAATACTAAGACGATTAAGTACCCAGGCTTAATTGATTTAACTACAATACACAGGATTTTTTTCATATTCAAGGCGCATAGCTGGCTACGCATCTATTTATGCAACGCTGAAGATGAAAAAAAAGATCAGTAAAATGTTAAATCAATCAGGCGCGCCATGCTACCTCACGAAATTCAGGGACTCCTGTCACCTGAATTCGTTCACCTACGCAGCGAATGGGGGATGCCCTGAACGCCCTGCGTCCGTAACGACTGCGCACAAAAGCAGCTCCGTCATGACTACCTCAAATGGCTGGACGGCTATTCGGAATGCAATTCTTGCTCCTCTCGCGTGCTGCTAGCACACGTCGAATCAGCAAATTGCCCTGTCGCCTATCAGGGACTAAAAATCATCACTTCGCTAAGCTCCGTTTCCCTGATTTTCAGCGTATGCTTGGATGCTTATATAACTGAATAACAATAACGTAACCTAATATTCCACCATCAAATGGAATCTTGCTGGGGTACGTTGTTATGACAATACTAAAATACTTGAAAACAAATAATCAAGCAATCACACACTGATTACGCCCATTCTTCTTAGCCTGATAAAGTGCTTTATCAGCGCGCTCAAAGGCCGTTTCTTGGGTATCGCCTGATTGCAACTCAGCAATACCACAAGATATGGTAATGCCAACTGCCTTTCCTGATGAATTAAACCTGGTTTTTGCAATAATTTTTCGGACTTTCTCAGCTAATACCCAAGCTGATTTTTTATCAGTATCAGATAATAACATCGTAAACTCTTCCCCTCCAAAACGGGATACAAAGTCTGTTTCTCGACAATATTTTTCTAGTAGGCGTGCAATGATAATCAAGGTTTTATCCCCCGCCTTATGCCCGTAGTTATCATTTATTTTCTTAAAGAGGTCAATGTCCCACACCAATAAACTTAATGGCGTTTGGTAACGGTGCCAGCGTGCATATTCGGCAGCAAAATGACTATCATAAGCATTTCTATTAGGAAGCTGAGTTAATGCATCTGTCATTGCCTCTGCCGAAGCACGCTTAAGGTTTTCCTTTAAGCTTAAGGCTTCTGCTTTCATTGTCTCCATTTCGGTCGTCATTGCTGCCAACTGCTTTTCAACACTCGCTTGCTGTTGCAGCTCTTCTTGCTGGTGCTGTTTTATCTGAGTTGCAATATCATCTAGCTCATTTTTAATCAGAGACTTTAATGGCTCCAACTTAGTAGCCGTTGCAGAATTTTCTTGCAGCGATTGCATTTGCTTGGAAACGGTTTTATCCAAATTATTTCTTTTACGAATAATTTGCCCAGTCGAACCGACAACTCCTTTAGCACTCTTGCTTAATGCCGCAAGTTGCTGGTTAATATGCCCGAGAAAAACTTCCATTTCTTTTTTCTCGAATTGATTATGCTCTTTTAGATCTTGCAACAAACTCAATGCTGCATCTATATTTTCTTGGAAAGTCGCTTCTATTTGCTCAGCTTGTAAAGCTTGCAAAATCTTCTTGGTTCTAACCTGCGATATATCAGGCACATCCAATCCTTGAATTAGCTGACTAAGTTGCTCACAAATAAATTTGGCATCTAAATTTGCGGCAATACCAACTAAATCTCCTCCTCCGTCATCAAGCTCTATGGTCTCTGTCGCATATAGCTCACTAACCAATTCCAGCAGTTCTTTTGCGCCAACTAATTTACCCGTGTCATATTGCCCACGTAATAAATTGATCGCACTAACCTTTTGTGGGCTCTGCTCTTGATTCGTTAAAAAATCAAATAACAACGTCGCATCTTGCAGGGGTTCAATAGCACTCCCATCCTCAAAGCGCAACAAAGCCTCAGAAAAGCTCTCTAGCTCCTGCTTTAATTCGGCATCAGCCAAGCCTTGTTTTAGCTGGTTGCGTAACCGTAATAAGTGAGGATCTAACTGTTGATTAAAGCCCTTTACCGCAAGCGATAAACGAATTAAGGCACGGCAAAAAAGTGAGTTACTGGCCTGCGACTCCAGTTCTAATGCTTCTAGCTCATCTAACGCGTTATAGTACTTATCCTTCCATTTACTTAATTCAGAGTTTGGTTGAGACATTCTTCATCCAGCCTTTATGTAATCTACCGAGTTACTTACATACATGCGTCTTAGAAACCAGAATTAATATTCGCTACACCACCCCATCAAAGACTAGTGGTGTTAGCTCATGAACCTTGTATTCCTAAAGGTATGCTAGCGCATCCTTACTTACTTTCTTGAGCAATCAACTCATTCATGACTTTAATCATACCTTCATGCGAGCCTGCTGTTTTAGCATTTACTAAGTACTTACCATTAACGACAATAGCTGGAACACCTGTCAGTCCATATTTTGGCCCCATGCCTTTCGCTTGGCGCATTTTAGTATCCACAATAAAGGAGTTGAACGCATCATGAAAAGCAGCTTCCTCAACGCCATGTGCCACAAAAAACTTAGCTAAATCAGCTTCGCTAGCTAATTTTTGTTTTTGTACTTGAATCGCATGAAACAAATCTGCATGCACCTTATCGACAACACCTAAAACCTGCGCAGTAAAGTAAGCTTTTGCATGCTTGCCCCATAGAGGCCCAAACACAGCAGGCTGACGAATGAAGTTGACATTTGCAGGCAATTTAGCCTTCCACTTTTCTAAAGCAGGTTCAAATTGATAACAATGTGGACAGCCATACCAAAAAAACTCAATCACTTCGACCTTATTCGCCTCTTGGGTCGGCTGTACCGCGGCTAAATTTTTATATCCCTGACCTGCTGCAAAACTTAAGCTGACAAACATTAACAGGCTAAATAAGCCTGCCTTCATTATTTTTAATAACATTTCTTTCCTTATTTTTAGTAATACTTTTTCCTTAGGAATGAGCACAGAATAACTGCAGTAATTGATATAGGGCTATTACTCGCATTCAAAGTCTGCCCCGTACTTGATACGAGGTGTTAAAATAGAAGACGAACAAAAGGCCAGTAAATTACTGAAGCGTATCGTATGCGTTCCTTACCTATCTTATAATCCAGATATATAATAAGATAATGCTTTGATCTCTTTATTAGACATTTTTTGAGCGATCATATGCATCATATTGTCAGAGTCATTGCTACGTACACCAGTTTTAAAATCCGTTAAGGTTTTAATCATATAATCAGCATGCTGGCTTTTTAATGCTGGGAATGACGCGGGTTTATTACCTTCACCATAAGGCCCATGACAGGCGATACAAGCAGATATTTCATTTTCCAAGTCACCATTACGATAAACATCAAAACCAATAGCTAATAATGCTGTCTGCTCTTCTGCTGCCGCTTTTTTATTAGCCGCTAACTGTTTCTTACCTAACGGCTCACCATCATCATCTTCATCTTCAAAATCAAGTCGTGGTAAAGCATTTTTAGTGACTTGTTGTGCCTCATAATATGCTGCAATATCTTGCATATCTTTAGTGCTCAAACCTTGCACCATTGCTCCCATAGTTGCCCCAGCACGTGAGCCATCTTTAAAGGCTTGCATTTGTTTAACCAGGTATTCTTCATTTTGTGCAGCTAATTTAGGAAACATAGGCACAGCACTGTTGCCGTCCTTACCATGACAACTCCCACAAGACGCACTTTTTTGTTGTCCTGCATTAATATCAGCTGCAGCCTGTGCAACACCAGTCATACTAAGCAAAGCAAGTGACGCAGAAACTGCTAATAAACTTCTCTTCATTAGATTCCCCTTCCGGAATAAGGTAAACATAAGGTAATCTTATGTACAATACAATACAAAACTAAAACCAATCCAATTTTACTCTAATTTAATTAAACCCTCTACACGAGATCAGTATGAATTCTCTTTATCATCAAGCTAAATTCACACTTAGCGCCCCTGATTTGAAATCAACACCACCCGATTTAGGTCGAGAAGTGGCCTTTGCCGGTCGCTCTAACGCAGGAAAATCCAGTGCGCTGAACACATTAACTCGCCAAAAAGCATTAGCCCGTACCAGTAAAACCCCTGGGCGGACGCAGTTGCTTAATTTTTTTGCTCTAAATGAAGAACAACGCTTTGTTGACTTACCTGGCTACGGTTATGCAAAAGTGCCTGAAAGAGTCAAAAAACAGTGGCACCAATTAATGGAAACCTATTTACGCGACCGACAATCTTTATATGGCATCATTTTGGTCATGGATGTGCGCCACCCCTTAACAGAATTTGACTGGCAAATGATTGAATGGTGCTCTTATACGCGAAAACCTTTACATATTCTATTAACGAAAGCAGATAAATTAAATTACGGCGCTGCCAAAAATACCTTACTTGCAGTGAAAAAAGAGTTAGCTGAGTCTGATGTCGATGTTTCACTACAACTCTTTTCCGCTTTAAAACGTACGGGCATAGAAGATATTCATGAGTTATTGGATAGCTGGTTCCAAGCAGAATAAATTACTTACATAAATGATGGGCCAATATTACTTTGTAAAGCCCATCACGAGCCTTTTTGGCCGCTACAATGCGACCTCTACACCTTCTTGCGCAATAATAAGCTCACAATTTATCTGCTGGTTATTTGCCAATAATTCTGCATAAATAGTATCTAGCTCAGCATCAGTACGCGTAGGTTCATGATGCGTAAAAAACAGCCTCTTCACTTTAGCTTGAGTTGCCAGTTTGATCGCACCACTATAAGTACCATGTCCCCAGTTTTTTTTATGCTCGTATTCAGCTTCAGTAAATGAACTATCTATAATAAGTGCATCAACACCCTGTATCGTTTGTACTAAAGAATCAGCGCACTCATCTATTATCTGTTGGAAATTTTGATATTCCAGATCATCAGGCTCATAAATATTTAATTGCGGCTCATAGTCCCCCGTAAAGAAAAGCGACTTACCATCGCAATCAATGCGGTAGCCAAAATTTATGACAGGATGATTCATTAAAACCGGGGTAATCATAGCTTCCCCAATACGGAATTGTTCCCCTGCTTTTACTGTCCTATAACTGACATCAGCTTTTAACTCATGCTCTGCAATAGGAAAAAAAGAATGTTGCATTTGTACTTTTAAGGTACGCTCAATCCCTTCGCCCGTTTTTAAATCCTGGCCACCATAAATAGTTAACTTATTGTCTGGTATATAGATAGGTGTGCAAAATGGTAAGCCGTGAATATGATCCCAATGAGTATGCGTTATTAAAATATGGGCATTAATAGGCATCTGTGGCAAAAGCGTCTGAGTTAACTGATGCAAGCCAGTACCAGCATCCAAGATAATCAGGTCATTATTATTGGTTCTAATTTCTATGCAAGTCGTGTTGCCACCGTACTTATTAGTCTGCGGCCCTGGTGTAGGGATTGACCCTCTTACGCCCCAAAATTTAAACTTCATCCTATTTCAGCTCCAATTTTTGTTGCACTTCCGCTTTAATCATCACCAAATCCCAATTATTAAATTAAGAAATGTTGCTCACTAAAAAATCATAACAGAGAAAGCAAATTATGTGAATTTAATGCGCTTCATCCCAATTATTACCCACCCCAATATCAACTATTAAGGGAATTTTAAGGCTGACCGCTTCCGTCATCAATTTACGAATCATACCGCTATACTCATCAATTTTAGTCTCGGCAACCTCAAAGACCAATTCATCATGCACTTGCATAATCATTTTGGCATCTACTTGCTCCTGTAACAACCAAGCATCTACTGCAATCATGGCCTGCTTAATAATATCAGCGGCAGTACCTTGCATCGGCGCATTAATGGCAGTACGCTCCGCATACTGCCTGCGTGCGGCATTTTTAGAGTGAATTTCTGGTAAATATAAGCGCCGCCCTCTTAATGTCTCCACATACCCTTGTTCTTTTGCCAATTCGCGGGTTGCATCCATATAGCGTTTTACACCAGGGTAACGCGTAAAGTATAGGTCAATATATTCCTGCGCTTGGGTACGCCCTATTCCTAACTGTTTAGCCAAGCCAAACGCGGACATCCCATAAATCAAACCAAAATTAATCGCTTTTGCCGAGCGGCGTAAATCGACGGTCACTTGCTCAAGACTGACCGCAAAAACTTCAGCAGCAGTGGCTTTATGAATATCTTCACCTTGGGCAAAGGCCGTTAATAAACCTGCGTCATCCGACAAATGCGCCATAATACGCAATTCGATTTGCGAATAATCAGCAGCTAAAACCTTATAACCTGCTGGCGCAATAAAAGCCTGGCGGATCCTGCGCCCTTCACTACTACGTACCGGAATATTTTGTAAATTAGGGTTTGACGAAGATAAACGTCCAGTGGCAGCAACCGCTTGGTGATAAGATGTATGTACTCGCCCAGTTTTGCCGCTAACTTGCAGTGGTAATTTATCGGTATAAGTTGACTTTAGCTTACTCATACTACGATGCCGTAAAATCAACTCAGGTAATGGGTAGTCTTCTGCCAACTCCTGTAATACCGACTCTGCCGTAGAAGGTTGCCCTTTGGGCGTTTTCTTTAATACTGGTAGCTTTAATTGATCAAATAAAATCGCTTGAATTTGTTTCGGCGAGGCGATATTAAAACTTTGCCCTGCTAAATCATGCGCCTGTTGTTCTATTGCCATTATATGGTTGGCCAATTCCATACTTTGTTGTGTCAGCATATCAGTATCTAGCAATACACCATTGCGCTCCATACGTGCCAACACCCCAATCACTGGAATTTCCAAATTTTGGTATAACTGCAGCAATTTTTCATGCTCGGCTAATTTTGTTGATAAAGTCTGATGTAAAGCTAAAGTAATTTCTGCATCTTCTGCCGCATACTCAGTCGCTTGTTCCACGGACACTTCAGCAAAGCCAATTTGCTTTACGCCTTTACCAGCAATATCTTCGTAATGAATAGTTTCCCGGTTAAGGTACACTTTCGCCAAGTCATCCATGTTATGCTTAGTACGTGTGCTATCCAACACATAAGACTCAAGCATAGTATCATCGGTAATACCGCGAAGCTCAATGGCATAATTGGCCAAGACATTACTATCGTACTTTAGATTTTGCCCCACTTTAGCTTGTTGCACATCTTCTAAAATCGGCTTTAATTTTTGCAAAATTTCGGTACGAGACAATTGCTCAGGCACACCAGGGTATGCATGCGCTAACGGCACATAAGCTGCTTCGCCTCGCTTAATAGCAAAAGATACCCCCACAATTTCTGCTTCATTATAGTTAAGGCTCGTGGTTTCCAGATCAAAAGCAAAAATATCAGCTTGCTTAAGCCTATCCAACCACATATCAAACTGCGACATCGAGACTAGCATTTCATAGTGAATTGCAACGGACTTTGGCATACTATTGTCTTCTGCAATCGACTCCGTAGTTTGTTCTTGCATAGCAGGTGCAGGTCGCGCTTGCTGCAACATTTTCTGCCATGCCGAAAAACCCAAAGCACCTACCTGTTCCTGCAACATCCCATTATCCACTGGACAACAGCGTAAATCATCCATCTGATAAGCTAAGCCTAAGTCACATTTAATGGTAGTAAGTTGCTTTGATAACAGTAATTGCTCCAAACTAGCACGTAAATTTTCACCGACCTTGCCTTTTATCGCCTCAGCATTCTCCATTATATTTTCTAATGTTTGATATTGCGCTAACCACTTCGCTGCCGTTTTAGGGCCTACTTTGGGTACGCCTGGAATATTATCAGCGCTATCACCCATTAACGCCAAATAATCAATAATTTGGGCTGGTGTCACACCAAACTTATCCACTACCCCTTGCACATCCATATGCGTATTAGACATGGTATTTTCTAAAGTCACCTGCTCGTTAACCAATTGCGCCATATCCTTATCACCCGTCGCAATAACAACATTAAACCCTTCAGCAACAGCTAGCTCTGTCAAAGCACCAATGACATCATCTGCCTCGACACCTGATTCCATAATTAACGGCAAGCCCATGGCTCTAATCAAGTCATGCAGAGGTGCAATTTGTACGCGCAAATCATCAGGCATGGGAGGACGATGCGCTTTATACTCACTGTATAATTCATTCCTGAAAGTCCCTCCTGGCGCATCAAATATTACCGTAAAATAATCGGTTTTATGGTCTTTCATTAAACGACGCAACATATTAGCCACACCAAAAATCGCATTGGTTGGCATGCCTTCAGCATTGCTTAACGGTGGCACCGCATGAAAAGCACGAAATAAAAATGATGAGCCATCAATTAACAGCAGTTTTTTTTGCATGAGAATAATTTTTTTACTAGCGAGGAGTAATACTCTCGATTGTTAGGCTGGCATTAGCTTGCTGTTGAGAAATAAGCGAGCCTCCAACAATAAAGGCCATAAATAATACGAACACCACAGAGGTAATATACCTCACTTTTTTACTTGTTTTGTATACACTCATTAACAGTTCCTAAATCAATAATTGCAGTCATTATATCTGATTTGGTGGAATACTTTTTATGTACAGCATATTCATTATGCCTACCACTAACTCAGCATTAGGGAGCTGGAAATAAATAATCGTCCGATATTGGGTAGGATTTTTGTTTGTCTTTGGTGGTGTCGTAACGGGCGCGTAGCAAGCTACGTAACTGTTACGACACCGCTAAAGACGGACAAAAAGACCAACAAGATTGGATGATTATTTTTTTCCATCTCCCTTAACATAGTTATAAAAAATAATATGTCTATGCTTGCCGAACTTAAAAGTAATGGGCGATATTTTGTCATCTGCCAAGCCATTATCATGCCTGTCATAAATAAAAATAGCTAATTGCGTTAACCATGCTTTATCATTTTGCATCGGTTGCGACAATACTACTGAATATTTTTCAGTATCATAATAGCCTTTAATGCCCCAAGTATACAATGCACCCGTTAGCAAAAACTAAGTGCTGCCAGAAAAATAAAGGCAGCAACAACCATATGTAAGCTTGATTAAAAAAATACGATTTATAAGCATTGCTTAACGCCCCTTAAAATATTCAATTTCTAGCGCCAAATAAAGCTGTCCCCACCCGTACAATGGTTGCACCTTCAACGATAGCAGCCTTTAAATCCCCTGTCATGCCAAATGAAAAGGTATCTAGCTCAGGTTTATTGAGAGCCATCACCATTTGATATAACAAATGATAGGGCTGCTTCTGCTCCTCAAAATCAAGTTCAGGCTCTGGTATGGCCATAACTCCCCGTAATTTGATATTAGGTAATTGGCTTATGACTGCAACCATTTCTGCTAACTCAGCCAACTGGAAGCCTGACTTAGTCGCCTCATTACTAATATTAACTTGCAAACAAATATTAAGTGGCGGCAAATGCTTAGGACGCTGCTCACTTAAGCGCATTGCAATTTTCAAACGGTCAACACTGTGCACCCAAGAAAAATGCTGTGCTATTTGTCGGGTTTTATTCGACTGTATCGGCCCTATAAAGTGCCAAGTCATCTGATAATTGGCCAACTCGCTTTGCTTGATCAACGCCTCTTGTAAATAACTTTCACCAAAATGACGCTGCCCTGCTTGATAGGCCTTTATAATAACAGCACTAGGTTTAGTTTTACTGACTGCCAACAGCTGTACCGAATGGTTTGCTCTCTGTGCATAAGCTTCAGCATTACGGATTTCACTGGTAATTTTTTGTAATTTTTTAGCAATTTTTGTCATCTTATTAAGCAAGACTATAATTTAATTTTTGTTTATTAAACCCTACGCCTTTAAAAAATTAAAAACATAAGCTATGGTATAACTATACTTCGCACAGTCATGGTGGCCGTACAAAGTATAACTACTGTATATTTTTTTATTCTTTCTGCAAGGAGTCATTGTGGATATTGCTGAATTACTCGCCTTTTCTGTTAAAAACAAAGCCTCAGATTTACATTTATCGGCAGGACTCCCACCCATGATTCGAGTGGACGGAGATATCCGACGTGTCAATATTGACCCCTTTGAACACAAAGAGGTGCACGCTTTAATTTATGACATCATGAATGATAAGCAACGTAAAGATTATGAAGAATTCCTTGAAACAGATTTTTCTTTTGCCTTACCAGGGCTCGCTCGCTTTAGGGTCAACGCATTTAATCAGGAGCGCGGGGCTGCCGCTGTATTTCGAACTATTCCCGACGAGATCCTATCACTAGAAGACCTAAAAGCACCTAAATTTTTTGCTGAATTAACAGAAAAATCACGCGGATTAGTGTTAGTGACTGGCCCCACAGGCTCAGGTAAATCAACTACGCTAGCTGCAATGGTTAACCATATTAACTTCACCCGCTATGAGCATATTCTAACGGTAGAAGATCCTATAGAATTTGTACATACTAGCCAAAAATCTCTTATCAACCAACGCGAAGTACATAGAGATACTCAAAGCTTTAATGCCGCCCTAAGATCAGCATTGCGTGAAGATCCTGATATTATTTTAGTTGGGGAGATGCGAGATTTAGAAACAATCAGACTCGCTTTAACCGCAGCAGAAACTGGACATTTAGTTTTTGGGACATTACATACCACCTCTGCTGCAAAAACCATTGACCGTATTATTGATGTATTTCCTGCCGCTGAAAAAGATATGATTCGTTCTATGCTATCTGAATCTTTGCAAGCAGTTATATCACAAACCTTGCTCAAAAAAATTGGTGGGGGACGTATTGCTGCTCATGAAATCATGGTCGGCACCCCAGCCATCCGCAACTTGATTCGTGAAGCAAAAGTCGCACAAATGTATTCTGCTATTCAAACTGGTCGCCGTGACGGTATGCAGACCTTAGATCAAAACTTAAAAGAACTGGTAGACACTGGAAAAATCACAACCAAAGCAGCTGCTGGTAAAGCAGTCAGTAAAGATATGTTCCGATAGCATTAAGTGCTGAGAACCTAATAATATCCAAAAGTTATCGGATATTATTGGGTTCTCGCTCTTGAAATATCAGACAAAGCTACTTTCAAGCTCCAACATTACATTCATCAATGTTTAATATTGCACTATACGAACCAAGAATACCTCAAAATACTGGCAATATCATACGCCTAGTGGCCAACAATGGTTGCCACTTACACCTAATTGAACCTCTAGGCTTTGACCTTAAAGAAAAAAGTTTGCGTCGATCTGGCCTAGATTACCAAGATTTAGCCAATATTACCCAACATGCCAATTACAACGACTTCACAAAAGCCATGCCAAACCATAAAGTATGGGCAATAACAACAAAAGGAACGCAGCGCTACGACCAAGTCACCTACCAACCAGGGGATATCTTACTGTTTGGCTCTGAAACAGCTGGCTTGCCTGCAGAACTACAGCAAAACATTCCAACAGAGCAACAACTAAGAATTCCCATGCAGCCTAATAATCGTAGCATGAATCTGTCCAACACGGTTGCTCTTGTCAGCTATGAGGCATGGCGACAACAAGGCTTTATTGGCGGAAAGTAACGCCTCTTGCTGTAACCAGCAACTTATACAGCCACACCGCCCCCCCCAGCATCATTTTTGTTAAACTGCTCCATGACACTCATAAAAAAAGCCCATTGAATTTCTTCAATGGGCTTTTCTTTATTCAAAAGTGTTAATTATTAAATCAATAACAATACTAATTTATTTAACAGGCACTGAGTCTAACTTCCAAATTTCATTACTATAATCTTGAATAGTACGATCTGTAGAAAACTTACCACTGTTTGCAGTATTCATTATACTCATCCGCGTCCAGAGATCTTTATCCTGATAAGCCTTCTCCACACGTTTTTGTGCATTAATAAAGCTACGGAAATCAGCAATAGTCATCCACAAATCATCAGGACTTTTGATTGAATTAATGACATCATCAAAAATACCAGGTTCGAACTGATTAAAATGCCCACATTCCAATAATTTCATTACCCCCTGTAAATCTTCATCTTCAGCAATAATACCTTCAGGATTATAGTGCGGGCGCAACTCTTCAACCTCACTTTCTGTTAAGCCGAATAAGAAAAAATTATCATCACCTACTTCTTCACGAATTTCAATATTGGCACCATCTAATGTCCCGATAGTCAAGGCACCATTCATCATGAATTTCATGTTACCTGTGCCAGATGCTTCCTTCCCAGCTGTTGAAATTTGCTCTGATAAATCAGCTCCAGGGCAAATTTTTTCCATTGCCGAAACACGGTAGTTTGGCATAAAAACTAGCTTCAACTTATCACCAACATCAGGGTCATTATTTATAACCTCAGAAACATTATTAATAAGCTTAATAATACGCTTCGCCATATAATAACCAGGCGCAGCTTTGCCCCCAATTAAAACACAACGGTCTGTCCAATTTTCAGTATCACCACGCTTGATACGATCATATAGGTGAATAACATGTAAAACATTTAATAATTGACGCTTATATTCATGAAAGCGCTTCACTTGCACATCAAACAAAGCATTGACGTTTAAATCTATATCATGCTCTGTTTTTTTGTAATCAATTAATTTTTGTTTTGCATTCTGTTGTAATTCATACCATTTCTTGCAAAACTTTTTATCATTAATAAATTTTTCTAATTTTTTTAATTCTGATAAATCAGTAACCCATTTATCACCAATTTTCGCAGTAATAAATTCTGCTAATTCAGGATTACATGCAGCAAGCCAACGTCGCGGTGTAACGCCATTTGTTTTATTATTAAATTTCTCAGGCCATAATTCATAAAAGTCTTTAAATAAACCTTCTTGCAATAATTTCGAATGTAATTCAGCCACGCCATTTACCGAATAACTGCCTACGATAGCAAGAAAAGCCATTCTTACTTGTTGGCCATGCCCTTCTTCAATTAAAGACATACGACTTAATCGTTCAGTATCTCCAGGCCAATGTGCTGAAACTTCTGCCAAGAAATGCGCGTTAATGTCGAAAATAATCTCCATTAAACGCGGTAACAATTGTTGAAATAAACCAACCGACCACTTTTCCAATGCTTCAGGCAATAAGGTATGGTTAGTATAAGCCATCGTTTTACGGGTAATACCCCACGCCTCTTGCCAACTTAAACCATGAGCATCCATCAAAATGCGCATTAACTCGGCAACAGCAATACTTGGGTGGGTATCATTCAACTGAAAACAATTTTTCTCAGCAAAATGAGTAAAATCATTACCATGTCTCCCAACCCAGTTCGCTACAATATCTTGTAAGCTTGCAGATGCTAAAAGGTATTGCTGTTGTAAACGTAAAGACTTACCATTTTCATTTGCATCATTCGGATACAGCACCATACTAATATTTTCTGCCGTGTTTTTGGCAGCAACAGATTCGGCATAGTCCCCAGCATTAAATTCAGCAAGATTGAATTCTTCTGTTGCGGTTGCTTTCCATAAACGCAAAGTATTTACTGTGCCATTTTGGTAGCCAGGAATTGGCGTATCATATGGTACAGCTAAGATATCATTCGTATCAACCCATCTTTTCTGCTTTTCGCCACGCTCATCAGTCACCTCTTCAACGTGACCACCAAATTTGATGCGATGTGTATATTCAGGGCGCTCTATTTCCCAAACATTTCCATTTTTCAACCAATGATCAGGTCGCTCTACCTGCTCACCATTTTTAATAGACTGGCTAAACATTCCATATTCGTAACGTAAACCATAACCAGTAACAGGTAACTGCAGAGTTGCACAACTATCAATAAAACAAGCAGCTAACCTTCCTAAGCCTCCATTACCAAGTCCAGCATCAGGCTCACTATCAATTAATTCTTCAATTTCCAAACCCAAGTCATACATTGCCTCAGTAACAGTGTCTGTTACACCTAAATTAAGCATTGCATTACTAAGCGTCCGACCCATCAAAAATTCCATCGATAGATAATAAGCTTTTTTACAATCTTCTTCTCTATAAGTGTTATAGGTATTTTTCCAGCGCTCTACTAAACGATCACTTATTGCAAGAGATAAGGCTTCATAAGCATAGTGAGGAGAACGGCAGTTTTGGTCACGCCCTAAACGGTGACTATAATATCGCTTAAAGTCAGCAATAAAGTCATCTTTTTCTAACCCTAGGTCAGGGAGGTTGGTAATACTAGCGCATGGAGTACTTTTCTTAAAAATATTATTTGGCATAAACTTTCAACGGTTAAAGGTAAATATTATAAATTTTATATTAATGAATTCGTAGCCTTTATAGTTTTCCATGGCATTGCTTATATTTCTTACCTGACCCACATGGGCAAGGCTCATTACGACCCACTTTTTTGGCTTCACGAACAAATGGTGCTTCTAATTGGTCGCTGCCTTCTTCTATATCCCCTGTTTCTAAAGCAGTTTCAGCCTCTGCATGCTCAAAATGCATCTCCTGAGGTGCCTGGCGTTGTTCATCTATTGCCTCTACATCTTCAGGCTGAGCTACTTTTACTTTTGCGAGAATACCAATAACTTCGTATTTAATTTGATCCAATAAAGCGGTAAACATTTCAAAGGATTCTCTTTTGAACTCCTGTTTCGGATCTTTTTGTGCATAGCCTCTAAAATGTATACCTTGCCGCAAACTATCCATTGAAGCCAAGTGCTCCTTCCAGCTATTATCTAGCACTTGCAACATGACAGATTTTTCGAAATGACGCATCACATCCGCTGTTATTTCTTGTTCTTTTACAGCATATTCGTTGGCAACAGTCTCTATTATAGCTAACCTTAATAACTCCTCATGCAAACTAGCATCATTATCCAGCATTTTTTGTACTGGAATATCAATTTCAAACTCATCTTTTAGATGCGCTTCTAAGCCTGCAATATCCCACTGCTCTTCCATAGTTTTTGCGGGAATATATTTTGTTACGACATCATTAATAACATCAGCACGAATTGCCGTTATAATTTCACCGATATCCTCTGAAGCCATTAGTTCATCACGATGCGCATAAACTACTTTACGCTGGTCGTTAGCAACATCATCATAAGCCAGAACTTCCTTACGTTGATCAAAATTTCTGCCTTCAACTTTTTTCTGAGCATTTTCAATTGAGCGAGTAACCCAAGGATGCTCAATTGCCTCGCCTTCTTCCATGCCCAATTTTTTCATTAGACCCGCAACTCTATCTGATGCAAAAATCCGCATCAAATCATCTTCCAATGATAAATAAAAGCGCGTAGACCCAGCATCACCTTGTCGACCTGAACGCCCCCGTAATTGATTATCAATTCGGCGAGACTCATGTCGCTCTGACCCAATTACGTGTAATCCGCCACTGTCCTTCACTTTTTCATGACGCACCAGCCAAGCTGCTCTAACTTTCTCTATGACTACCTCAGTTGCATTTTCTCCTAATTTGGATATTTCAGCATCTAAATTCCCACCTAATACAATATCAGTCCCTCGACCTGCCATATTGGTAGCAATTGTAATAGAACTAGGCATACCAGCTTGCTCAATAATATGTGCTTCACGCTCATGCTGTTTTGCATTCAGGACTTCGTGCTTTATCTTGGCTTGATTAAGTACACCCGAAATTATTTCTGAATTTTCAACTGAAGTTGTGCCCACCAAAACAGGCTGGCCTTTTTTTACACAATCTCTAATGTCGTCTATAATCGCAAGATATTTTTCTTTTGCTGTCAAAAAGATCAAGTCGCCTTTATCTTCACGTATCATCGGTCTATGAGTTGGGATAACAACAACTTCTAGTCCATAAATTTTATTTAACTCAAAAGCTTCAGTATCTGCCGTCCCCGTCATTCCAGATAGCTTTTCATATAAGCGAAAATAATTTTGGAATGTTATAGATGCTAAAGTTTGATTTTCATTTTGAATCTCAACTGACTCTTTAGCTTCCATTGCTTGGTGCAAGCCTTCAGACCAACGCCTTCCTGGCATAATACGTCCCGTATACTCGTCAACAATAATAACTTCATTGTTTTGAACTATGTAATCTACATCCTTTTGAAATAATACATGAGCTCTTAACGATGCATTAAGATAGTGCATTAACCTTATGTTTGCTGGCTCATATAAGCTAGCACCAAGCTCTAAAAGCCCATGTTCCGTTAATAAATTTTCTATATGTATATGACCCGCTTCTGTCAAATGAAGCTGTTTAGACTTTTCATCTACGGTGTAGTCACCTGCGCCTTGCTCCTCGCCCTCCTTTTCTCCTTCTTGTTTTTCAACTTTACTTAAAAGTGGTACTATTCCATTAGTTTTAAGATAAATATCCGTACTATCTTCAGTAGGACCTGAAATAATAAGAGGAGTCCTTGCTTCATCAATTAAAATTGAATCAACCTCATCCACTATGGCAAAATGCAAGCCTCGCTGCACTTTTTGCTCGATGCTAAAGGCCATATTATCGCGCAGATAATCAAAGCCAAATTCATTATTTGTTCCATAAGTAATATCTGCTGCATATGCCTTTTTACGATCTGCATGTCCAAGCTCAGTAATAATGACATCGGTAGTCAGCCCTAGAAAACTATACAACTGCCCCATCCATGCAGCATCTCTAGAAGCTAAATAATCATTAACCGTTACTACATGCACCCCTTTTTCTGGTAATGCATTGAGATAAGCAGCTAATGTTGCCATTAACGTCTTACCTTCTCCAGTTTTCATCTCAGCAATCTTGCCGTCATTTAATACCATCCCTCCGATAAGTTGCACATCGAAGTGGCGCATATTAAAAACACGGGAAGATGCCTCTCTAACCGTTGCAAATGCTTCAGGAATGAGACTATCAAGCTTATCACCTTGAGCTAGTCGCTCACGAAACTCTTGAGTCTTTGCCTTTAGCGCCTCATCAGATAACTGTTCATATTCTGCAGCTAACTTATTAACAAGCTTTACAACTTTACTTTTCTTTTTTACTAACCGCTCATTACGGCTACCAACGACAAATTTTACGAGCTTACCCAGCATCCTTTTATTCCCAGTGTAATATTCTAGAATAGACTTTATATAACTTATCAATTATATCCTGTTTAGTCTCTCACGAACATACACAAAACGGCTTTATCTAACTTTTCTTTTATTGTTTCAATACATTCAGGCTTAATTATCATATTTCTTCAATAGTATTTTATATGCAAACTACACTACAAAATATTCTCAACTCATAAATTTTAGACAAAAAAAAGCCCCCGCTACTTTCGTAACGAGGGCTCTTAGCTTTTTAATTCCTACTTAGTAAAACTAAGTATTCAATTCATTAGATGAAAGTTGGAATTAGTGGAGCATCTACCATAACCATTTGACGGTTACCATCTTCGTCGAAGAAGAATAGTAAGCCAGCAAAACGACT
>CAZXJK010000010.1:0-25675 GCA_964640895.1 uncultured Methylomonas sp. | reverse complement strand
CAGAAACAAAAATCCTATGCAATATGGGTATATTCATTACTTGCAAGTCCCTTATCAGGTGGCCGTTCTGTTTATGATGGCTATGTGATCAATGATATTGTTTGTGAACCTGAAAATGAGTATATTGATTTCACCAGTAAGCCTGAAGTTATTCGCTTAAATGAAGTAATAGGCGATGTACACCCTGACGAACTTAAACGCCTGCAAATCAGAAAAACCATTGAAGAACATCTGCAAAAAGAACTAAAACTAACCTCTCGTGGTATTAAAGTATTAAGTTTGTTCTTTATCGCTATTATGATGAAGAAGGCAATGCTCAAAAAGGTAAATATGCCTTAATGTTTGAGGAAGAGTATCAACTACTGATTAAAAAGCCTAAATATCATTCTTTGTTTGATGAAGTTGATACAGAAAGCTTAGTAAGTGCCGTACATGATGGTTATTTTTCAGCTGATAAATCAGGTAAAAACAAAGGAAGTTATAAGATACCACTGGGGTAACGGTGGTTGATGAGGATACCTACAGCTTAATCATGAGAGAAAAGGAAAAACTTTATTTTGTAGTGGAAACCAAAGGCAGTGTTTTAGGCGAGTTATTACGCCCTATAGAGAAAGCCAAAATAGCCTGTGGCTATGAACACTTTAAAGCACTGGGTGAAGGCGCAAGCTTTACTGTGGCTGATAATTTTGAGACTTTTATGGATAAGGCACTTGGAAATAAATAAGCATCCAATATTTGGGCAGGATTTTTGTTTGTCATTAGTGCTGTAGCAATAGGCGCATAGCAGGCTACGTAACGATTGCTACAGTACTGATGACGGACAAAAAAACCAGAAAATATGGATGATTATTTGTTTCCAGGTGCCTAAGGTGGATGAATAATCTAAGAGATTTGACTATATCTCAATATTTGTTATAAATTATGTAACTTTTTGAAGCATGTTAAGTTAAACACAATGTCGTATTGTTCATACTCCTCTTTAAAATGGCCTTTTATAGTACTTATTTTGAGCGTAATGTTAGCTGGATTTCTGGCAAGTGTTCCTGTAGATAATACTACCCAAATTATATTTTCTATGTGTGTGCTTGGCATTATGCTGGCTTTGGGACAGTATGTTGAGCGCAGAGGAATGGCTCGTGTTTTTTATTTGGGGCTTTGTACCTTTATTGTCATGCGTTATATTTTATGGCGTTTCTTTTTCACTCTAGAGTTTAATGAAATAGCAAGCTCTATAGCAAGTATGGTTCTGCTTCTAACAGAAGTGTATGTGATTTATATGTTTCTGGTTAGTAGTTTCGTCAGTTTGCGCCCTATTGAAAGATCTGTAGTACCCTTACCTGAAGATGAAAGCGTATTACCTAGCGTTGATGTGTTTATTCCTAGTTATGATGAAGAGCAGTCGTTATTAGTGGTTACGTTAATTGCTGCACTCAATATGCGTTACCCCGAAGAAAAACTTAAGGTATATTTATTAGATGATGGTGGTACTTTAGCAAAGCGCCAACAAAATGATGCTCTGGCGGCAGCACAAGCACTCATTAGACATAAAGATTTACAGAAACTTTGCTCTGAGTTGGGTGTAACCTATTTAACCAGATCTCTCAACGACCATGCTAAAGCAGGTAATTTGAATGCTGCATTGGACAAGACTAGTGGTGATTTGGTGCTGGTTATTGATGCCGATCATGTGCCTACGTTAGATTTCTTACAAAAGACGGTCGGAAATTTTTTACAAGATGACAAATTATTTTTAGTACAAACACCTCACTTTTTTATAAACCCTGATCCGATTGAAAAAAATCTCGATCTATACCAAAATATGCCAGCTGAAAACTATATGTTTTATGGTGCAGTGCAACTTGGGCTGGATTTTTGGAATGCTTCATTCTTTTGCGGCTCGGCTGCGGTACTGAGACGAGAAGCTTTACTGGAAAGTGATGGTTTTTCATGTGTGACAGTGACTGAAGATGCTGAAACAGCTTTAACTTTGCATAATAAAGGTTGGCGTTCGCGTTATTATAAATACCCTCTTATCTCAGGTTTGCAGCCCGAGACATTTTCCAGCTTTATGACACAGCGTATGCGCTGGGCGCAAGGTATGGTGCAAATTTTCTTGTTGCAAAACCCTGCCATGCAGTCAGGAATGAGTTGGCCTCAAAAAATAAGCTATTTATCCAATTGTAGCTTTTGGTTTTTTCCTTTATCCAGAATGGTATTTGCTTTAGCGCCAGCAGCTTATTTAGTCTTCGGCTTATATGTGTATAATGCCACTTTGTTGGATTTATTTACTTATACAATTCCTTATTTATTGGTTTTAGTGATGAGTTCTAGTTATCTATTTGGCAAAGTCCGTTGGGGTTTTATTTCCAATATTTATGAAACCATGCAATCGATGTATTCATTCGGTGCTATTATCCAAGTATTAAAAAATCCTAAATCGCCTACATTTGGGGTAACGCCTAAATCAGAAATTTTGAGTGAAGACTTTATTTCACCCTTATCTAAGCCTTTTTACTGGATTATTGCGGTTACCATGCTGATTTTTTTAATCGGCTGTGTTCGGTTTTATTGGTTTCCTGAAGAACGATCGTTAATTATTCCTGCTCTTTTTTGGACTAGCTTTAACTTTATATTTTATTCTGCCAGTTTAGGAGCGTTACTGGAGCGGAAGCAACGCCGTACTACCCCAAGGTTGCCTGCAAATTTTAATGCAATACTTGAAGATCCTCAAAATAACACTACAATGAATGTCTATGTTTGTGATATATCGGTAGGAGGCGCTAGCATCAAGTTACTTAATAATGATGATGATGATGCTTGCGATATAAATTCAAAGAGCCTGATGTTGTGTGGTATGAATGACATTACGGGAGAGCCGTTTAAGTTGCCAGTAGCAGTGAAAGATACTTGGAAAAATTCAGGAAATCAGCTTTTAGGGGTGCAATTTGACACATCCAATAGGGAAGATTTGCGAGCGGTAGTACTATTGGTGCATGGTGATAGTCAGCGTTGGCAGCAAACTATTGAGCAAGCAAGCCCTGACCCAGGTTTTACTCATGGGATGTGTTTTCTTGCAAAAACAGGTGTTGTTTATATAGCACGTTACATCTTTATGTATTTTAGAGGAAAATCATCAAAAATACGGACAGTTTAACTTTTTATGGATTTCTTTGTAATTCGCATATGAAACTTTACTCAACTAGGTACAAGTATTGCTTGTGTTTCAGCATCGTTTTAACTTTTTCCTTACTCTTACCTAAGTTAGCTGTTGGTGCTGAAGTTGCAAAACATAAAGTTATAAAATTATCTGATTTAATGCTGGTCGATGAGCAAATATATTTAAGAAATATTGAAGATCATTATGATTTTAACTATTCCTTATCGCGTAGGGAAACGTTACAAAAAGTTAAGTTGCATTTAGATTTTACTCATTCAACTGCGTTAATTAAAGACCGGTCACAATTGTTAGTGTCTGTTAATGATGTAGTGGTTGAACAGTTTGCTTTGAACCCAAGAAAACCACATGTTGTCAGCGATATTGTTATCCCTACAGAATACTTTATTGAAGGCTATAATAAAATTACTTTATCAGTTGCTCAACATTATACTATTCAGTGTGAGGTTCCTGAATCTGCAGAGTTATGGACACAAGTAAATTCAATTAAGTCGTATTTGGTTATCGATTCTAGTTATAACAAACAGAATTACACTTTGGCTGACTTAAAACACGTTTTTGATAAAAAGCTACATGATTATAAGCTAATAATTTTACAGCCAAAGCAAAAAAAATATACTAATAATGATTTATATTGGGGGAGTTTAGCGATACAAGCTGTTGCCCTAAGGCTCGATTATAAGGCTTTTGATATTATTTTGGATGCGCCACAAAAAACTAATAAGAAACAGAGGGAGCAGTACTCTGTAAATGACCCGTTACGTTTTTTACAACAAACTAAATTAAATTCTGATGCTGTTTTGATTGGGACTGTCGATGAGTTAGCTGCATTTTTAACACCAGAGTTACAAAGTAAAATTAGTGGTGCTTTTTTAGGGCTTTATCCAGGGAAAACTAAGCGTACTCAGATCATTATTATATCTGGGACGACACCAGAGGAAGTCACAAAAGCTGCAACTACATTTGCTTATGCGCGCAATGCTTTTCCTGATGTGCAGGATATGTTGGTACAAGATTTGCTGACACCATTTTACCCTAAATCGAATAAGCCGAATATTATTATTTCAGGAGAAAGCTACCAATTTAAACAGTTAGGGTTTCCTACGCGTACTATGAAGCATGGTAGCAAAAAGAGTGAATTGGTTTTTAATATGCCTAGTGATTTACACCATGAGCTTAAGAGTAATGTTACTTTGAAACTTAATTATAATTATGGTGCTGCTTTTCGTGCAGATTCAGTACTCAATATTCGTATTAATGAGGTGTTTGTTAAAGCAATTCTTTTAGATAATAAGTATGGTGATAGTTACCAAGATTATATGATCAAGGTTCCTAGTAGTTCATTTGCTCCTGGGCAGAATAAGATAAGTTTTGAAACAGTTATGCCGCCGACAATATCGGGTGACTGTATTTTGATGCAAAATAAAAATAGTTTGGTGACCTTATTTGGTAACTCAAGTATTCATTTTCCTAGGCTGGATCATTATGTGCGCCTGCCTGATTTATCTCTTTTACAACGAACTGGTTTTCCCTATCTAAATAGTATTACTGGTGCTGAATTAGGGGTCGTGCTACGTGATAAAAATCCTGCCAGTATTGTCGCTGCATGGAAATTGCTTGCCAAACTCAGTCAAATAAATCAAGCACCATTACCTGAAGTAAAGCTGGCATTTAATGATATAAAAGACCGGCATTTATTTATTATTGGTGCGCGTAGTGCTTTACATGCCAATGATTTAGTGCATTCGCCTGTAAAATTTATTGACGGTATGCAATTCCCATTTAGTGCGGGAGATATTGCAGAAGAAAAGCAGCAGGCTTTGTTTGAATTTGTTGATGATTTTTTGTTTCCGGAGTCTATTGCTCCTGAAAGTGTAAGGATAAAACCTTTGCATGCAAGGCTTAAGTTCCTTGCTGCTCTTGGCAAGCAGGCATTAATGGTTAGTTACCCAGCAGACGGGGCAGATAAGTTACTTAATACTCTGCTTACATATGATGATGCAGGCGCTTTTTCTCATAATATTGATTTACTTATTGCGCCTGAGATGTGGGATGGTTTAGAGCATAATATTGTTGTTTGGAAAAATGATAAAGAATCATTGGAAATGCTGCAAGGGGGGGATGAGTTTTACCTTGGGGAAACGACGGTACGCCATAAATTAGCCTATTATTTTTCATTGCACTCAGGATACTGGCTAGCAGTTGTTTTGGCACTGCTTTTGATGATTGCATTTATTGCGCATTACCTTTTGCGGCGTTATAAATTGAGACATCACGGTGATCTGCCTGAATATAATTCGTAGTTGGGAGCGAGAATTCAATAACAGTTCTAAATCATATTATTGGGTATTATTAGATTTTTGCTCTTTAGTTATTGCTAAGGAACGAACATGAAACAACCTCCCAATTTCTAACAGGTCTTTTTGCATCAGCTAGGATGGTCTCATTCGTTGCGTAGAATAACTATGCGCCTCATGAGATCATCCCATCTGATACAAAAAAACTGCGATATAACTTCGGGATGTTATTCCATGCACATTCCTTACTGTCTACAAATTACGCACGAATGATAAGTATATTAAAAGTTGCCTTTCTATGTTTATGTTGTTTATTTCGCAGTGCTTTTGCTGCCGATGTTATGCTTGAGCAAAAAGCTTGGGGAGACTTTAAGCAACAGTTTGTCAGTAGTGATGGCCGGGTGATTGATAGTGCCAATAAAGGGATTAGTCATTCTGAAGGGCAGGGATATGGCTTATTATTTGCGGTTTATTTTAATGATCGTGAGACCTTTGCAAAAATATGGCATTGGAGTAAGGCAAATTTGCAAACTCGTGATGACCACCTGTTATCTTGGAAATATATAACAGGTCAAGGAGTGGCGGATGCAAATAATGCAAGTGATGGTGATATTTTAGTTGCTTGGGCGTTGTTAAGAGCAGCTCGCAAATGGCAGAGTGCATGTTATTTGCAAGAGTCACAGGCAATTCTTAGTGATATACGCAATAAGTTGATTCAGTCATGGCAGGGCTATAAAGTAATATTGCCAGCAGAGCACGGGTTTATGACTAAATCTGATAATATGACTGTTAACCTATCATATTGGGTTTTTCCAGCTTTTTTAGAGTTCATGACCGTTGATACTGATTCGGTATGGAGCGAGTTAATAGTGAGTGGCTTATTTTTAAGTAATAACGCCCTGTATGGGCAATGGCGGCTACCTGCTGATTGGTTGCTACTGAGCGATGTTCCTATTGTAAGTCCTGAAAAGCCACCACTTTTTGGTTATGAGGCCATTCGTATTCCCCTATACCTTGGTTGGGCAAAATTAATGTCTCCTAGCATTATCAAACGTTTTGTACATTATGTACAAGCTAGTCAACGCAAGGTAGGCTATTTAAGCCCAACAGTTAACCTGAGTAATAACCACCTAGCTGAGTATTCTGCATCAACAGGGTTTATTGCGGTATATCAGCAACTCGCACAAGTTCGAGTTAAACTGCCTCAAAAAGAGGATGATGATTACTATTCCCGGAGCTTGAGTTTGCTTGCTTATATTGCACAACAACAGTCGTCTAACTAATGTTTGCTGTACGTTTTATACCCATTCTGCTTAAGGGAGTGGTTATTAGTAGTTTGCTAGTTGTTGTATATGTAAGCTATTTCTTTATATATTTACCTACAAAATCGTCAACTGACTTAGGGCAAGGCATTATTCTTGAGCATTCATTGCAAGAAAGCCAACAGGGAATGAAGTTAGCGCCTGATGAGCGTATTTTATGGCATTTATTTAACAGTAATAAATTGGAGAAACTGCAACAAAGTATTGAGCAGTTTCAATTGCAATATCAGGGCTGGCAGCCGCCAGAACAATTGCTGGTATTATTAAAAATTAGATTAGAACAGCAAGATAATATTAAGTTTACCGAGCAGATGCAAAAGGCGCTTTCACCTGTGGTACTAGGAACTGAAGTCAATATATTGATCAAATATATTCTCAGTCAACCAGAGCATAATTGCACGCAAATATATTTGTGGGATAAGCAGGGCATTTTGCGCAAAATAAGTAGTCAGCAAGGTAGGTTAAAACTATTTATGGTGGCCATTCGGCATTGTAGTATTGAGCGAGAGCGTTATACATTGTTACAAGTTGCTCAAAATTATTTAAATGTCGGGTATTTTAATCAGTTAGTTAGGCGAGCAAGTTCTTTATTGGGTAGTGATCGCGGAGGGCGGAAATTAACAGAGATTCAATATCGGCATAACCGCTATTATTTATCCAAAGCGGTAGCTGCCAATAATACTCATAAAGCTGAGGCACTAATAGAGTTATTAGGTGCTGATATTATGCAGCAACAGGATATTGCAACAGCTAAGCAGCTTGCTTGGTACTATTTTAATCAAAGTAAATTATCGTTGGCAATATATTGGTTTGAATTGATTCAGCAGTGGCAGCCAGCACACCTTGAGTCTGCATTAGGTTTGGTGCAGTCGCTGCAAAAAAATCAGCAGTTTGAACAAGTGTTATTGGTTGCTGAACCATTTTTAGAAGATAAAAAAATGCGTAGCTTATTGGGTAATATACTACTGGATCAAGCGCAGCAAGCTTATGCTAAAAAAGCCTATTCTGAAAGTCTACTATTTTTAAAAAAAGCCCGCCCGTTGCATAATAATGTGCGTGCAGTGGATGAGTTGCATGCTTGGGTATTATTTAAAACAGGCTATAGCGAGCAAGCCTTGCAAATAGCTGAGCGCTATCAGCAGCAATCTACTGCGATGCAAAAACTAGCCATGCAAATTAACCTGCAACAAGGTTGGACTTTCCTTGAGCAGAAAAACTTTCAACAATCCCAGTTTTCGCTGAGTCGTGCCGAGTCTCATCTGGAGCAATCAAAAGAAAGTGCTGAGTTGCGAGCGTGGCTGGCATATCATCAGCGTACGCTACAACATGATTATACCGAGTTGTTTTTCCGGAAAGAGTTTCTGAGTGCGGCGTTGTATTATCAACAAGACCACCCTGCAGTTGAGAGTATTAAGCCTGATATTAACTGGCTGCACAATATTGATTCCAGCTTTGTAGAAGCTGGCTTGTTGTATCGAGCTAGAAGTGGTGATATAGGAACTAGTCGGTTAACTATTTTCTCCGCTCCTGTTGTGGGAGGGAATTTTATTTTTGCCGGTGAGCATGAGTTGAGCTTACATTTTTCGCGCACAGATTTATTTAGTGGCCAGGTAACGCGGCAATGCTGTGCCATAGTAGGTAGTGCAGCAGGGGGCACTTTTAACCCTTATACAAATAAAGTCTCTAATGGGCTAAGTTTTCAGCTTGATTATCATAAATCAGGCTGGTTTAGTCCGTATTTCTCAATTGGAAGCACCCCGACAAATGGAGTACTGGCACCTACGGTAAAATGGCGGGCTGGATTTACGCAGCAGTGGCAACGAGGCTCATGGGCATTAGAGGGATTTTCGCAGCCCGTACGAGAGTCAATACTGTCTTATACAGGAATGCAAGACCCTTATAGTGATACGAAATGGGGTCGGGTAAGTCAATTGGGTGGGCAGTTAACGGGCGGGTATCAGTTTGGTGGTCATTGGAAAATTTATACTAGACTGACAGGCGCTTTTTTACATGGCAAAAATGTTGCTGATAATATGCGCTTAAATACTGATATCAGTGTTGCATATAATTTTGATTTAAAAGGTTTTGATTATTTTTCAATAGGTCCTGCGCTGACGGTACAACATTATGCAAAAAACTTAAGCCATTTTACTTTAGGTCACGGAGGCTATTTTAGTCCACAGTTGCAATATCGGATTGGGGCGGCATTAGATTTTTTGACAGATGAAGGCAAGTCTTTCATAGTAAAAGGTAGAGTTGGATTGGGTTTTCAGCAATTTATTGAGAAAAAATCATTGTACTTCCCTGGTCATGAACAGTTGCAGGTGCTAAATGGCGGGATGTATACAGGGAGTAACCAGCAAGCCGTTGCTTTTGAGGCTGAGTTAAAGGGAGCGTGGCTTGTGCATCCGAATGTGCAGTTTGCTGCCGGTGCAGGTTATCGAAATATCAATGCTTATCAGGACTACTTTGTAGGGCTGAATTTACGCTATTATTTTAAAGAAAGAAGGGCGACCTTTAGTCGTGATATGCCCGCTTTCATTTTTGAGCAGCTATTTTAAAGCGAAAAAATAACAGGCTTCCTAAGCTAAATAGTAATAAAATATTGGGTGCAGGAACTTGGTTGGCTGATTGTAGTTCATAAGAAAGTAATGGGTAGTAATTTATTTGTCCCGATGGCTCACCAGTTTGCCCCTGTAAAGAATAAGTGATAAGTTGACCATCAATATGACCGTCATAAAAAGTAGTCGCTGCAAAAGGTGCTAATATACTACCAGCAACTCCAGCGTTGTGAATTTCTAAGTTGTCAGCTTCAAAAAAATTGAAAAGTACCGTTTGTGTTAAGCTGCCATCATGACCATGTCTGTCACCGATATTTTCTTTAGTGCCATCTGACGTTATTCTAAAAAATCCTAGGTCAGCAATGGTGACAGCAGTGCCTATGACATTAATAAGTGCCCAAGAGTTATCGGGAATTTCTAAAATAAACTCACTCGTTAAAATATCTAGGTCAGTCGCTGCAATTGAAAAGATGTTAAGTTCGGTATTATTGCCGAATAAGTGTAGTTGATTATTAGTTAGACTGGTACTAGTATTGTTTGTAAGTACTGACCAGTCTGCTGAAATTGTTTGTGCTTGTTGTTCAAGGGCGGCAAAATCTAAAGGGTTGCCAATAATATATTCCCCCCCTGTAAACCCTACATTTGTTAAAGTTGCTTGGGTGCCGCTGCGGGCATTACCATTGTATATGTGACCGTCTATGAAGTTTAATTCTCCTCCTACCGTTAATGTGTCATATCGGTCGCCGCTAGGGGCAAGTTTTAACCCAACTGCATAATTATCCAAGGTAAGGTTGCCACCGACCGCTAAACGTCCTTCAGTATCAGAGCGAGAGGCCTCCATATTGCCAAAGATGACTGCATTGTATGGGCTTGCATCCTGCAAATCTAGTATGTAGGCTTGACTTTGTGGAGCTAAAAAAGTCATAAAGACGATTGCCCCGTTTAATAGGGCTTGTTTGTATTTTATAAGCATAACAGATACTCTGTTTTTGGTTGGTTATGTGCAGTTTATATATACCTTAATTTTTGCATTATAGCAATAGTAAAGAATTTTTTTTGAGGTAAATAATTCAAATTATATTATGGCTAAGTGCAAAAGGTTTTATAAAAATTTCAATGGTTTGTGTTATGTAATTATAAATGATGTTAGGTTTTTTTGTAAGTAGGAAGTTCATTTTTTGGTCTGAATTCTGTACTGACACTTTTATGCTCAATGGTATGAGTAGGCAGCATTTTTTAGTATGAAGTTGTTGGCAGTTGGGTACTTTTATCCTCCTCAGTTTGCCCATTGTGACTATAAAAATATATTTGGATACTGCAAATTCTCTTGGAATTTTAGATGCATTTCGCATTGTTAAATGATTTTTCTGGTAATATTAGTTAACAATAAATCAATCTTCTATCAAAGTATGGAATGTACTTATAAGTTAGGTTTTAAATGACATAATGGAGTAAAAATTAATGAGATTGTTAATATTATTAATATCATTCTTTTTTTCGAATGTACTATTGGCTGATAACCTTAGTGACTCGAACACCTTGTTTGACTTTGTTGAAGAGAGCTACTCTCCGTATTTTAGTCCTGCAGGCGCAGAAACATTTACTGGCGACTCTGAGTCGGGTCAATATTTGGCAAGGTACTATGAAGAAACTGAAACATATGTCGCGACATTAGGCGAAGAAGTTTATGTCTTTGGAGAGGTGTGGGGGTTGGTTCAAGTGGGTATAATTAGCGATTTTGTTGATGTTATCCCTCCTGTTATTCAGATTTTGGGTAGTAGCCCTTTGACGATTTTTCAAAATGCTGCTTATGAAGATGCCGGGGCAACTGCCACAGATAATATAGATGGTAACCTTGATGTTAGTAGTAGTGGTACGGTAGACGCATCATTAATTGGAGCTTATGCAATTACTTATACTGCAACAGATAGCGCTGGAAATATTGGTACCGCTATCAGAGAAGTTAATGTATCTGGTCCCTATGGTATTAATGTCAGTTTACCTACTGGTCATACTGCGTCATTTAATGCTATTGCTGAATTTCAAGTGTCTTTAATAAGTCGACCCTCTAGTGATGTTATTATTCCTGTTGTATCTTCTGATGCAAATGAAGGTGTGACAACGGTAGAAAGTATCACGTTTACACCTGAAAATTGGGCGTTCGCCCAAGCAGTTGTTATTAAAGGTAGAAACCCTGATGTTATTGATGGTGAACAAGACTATCAAATTATTCTTGCACCTGCGGAAAGTGATGATTCAATTTATAATGGGTTGAATGCTGATGATGTTGCAATGCAAGGCATTGTATTGAATTTATTGGAGCCAAATGATTCTCTTGCCTTAATTTCAGAGTTAGAGTCAACAATATTTGCTAATGCGGTTTATACAGGAAGTAAGCAACTATCATATTCTTTAGCAGAGAAGCCTGATGATATGGTGATTGACTTAAGGTCTGGGGAGATTACATGGGTACCTCCCATATCAGCAGAGGGTGAAATTTTTCCTATTACGATGAAGGTAACTGATGGAATTTTGTTTGCAGAAGTGAGCTTTAATGTAGTTGTTGCTGTCGGCAATGCTTTGCAAGTAGACGTGCAGGCTGAAACATTGACGATTACAGAAGGCGGAAACTCTTTAAATGGGCTTGCGTTAACAGTATTGGTTGATAGAGCCAGTTTAGGCGTAGTAAATGTCAATACTATTAATGATGAGATTGCCGCAGACATTCCTGACTATATTAATAAATTAACAGATATATTTACAGTGACACCTGTGATAACAGGCGATATTGAAGTCAGGTTTCCACAATCGTTATTGCCTGAAAATGCATCAATATTTGATTTAAAGCTTTTTCATTATACCAATGATTTGAAAGGGCGCGGGGCTGCATGGACAGCTATTGGAACAGGATTTGATTTAGAAGGGAGTGCTAATGATCCTGTCGTGCTAATAAGAATTCACAATATGGAAGGGCTTTATTTTATAGGTTTACAAGCACCTGAAGCCCCCCCTGAAATTAGCCGAGCGACGAAAGCAGCAAGAAGTATTAATTCAAGAAGTGTCAGTCTATTAAATATTAGCTGTACGCCTTTTGAAAAGAAATTTTCAGGCGGGGGAGCTAGCACAACCTATAAAATTCAAGATTGTAAAATTGCAGGCTCTAATAATTCTTTCAGAATAGAAGGGTTTGCTAATGCAGATGATACGGCTTCGAGGCTGCATTGGGGTGATATCAGTATTGCAGATTTTGTGGTGTGGTTAACTGAAGTTCAAGATCAATTTAGTACTTTAGGGTTGCAATATAAGGCTCATATCGAAGTAGTCATAGAAGCAAGAAATGGTTTTGGTGCCTATGATGGAACAAAACTACATATCAATAGTGCCTATACCAAGGGCCAGCAACGCAATACTCTTGCGCATGAATATTTTCATCATGCAGAACTTGAAACTTTGACTGCTGGTGCGAATGACGCAGAAGCGAGAAGCCTTAGATATTGGCAAGTAGACGGTAATTGGATTTGGGAAGGTATGGCGTATTGGTTTGAAGATTATTTTGATGATGCATCAAATTTATATTTGGCTGATAGTGTCAGTAGAAAACCTGCTCCTCGTGTGCTTGAGCAAGGTATAAATACTACTAATAGCTATGATATGTTTTTGTTCTGGAAGCTATTGCAGTCAAAGTGTGGCTATCACCCAGACCTAGAACTAGCTGATATATTTTCTGGAGTGATGGATGCTACATGGGGAGCTGGCACTTTACAAACTACTTTAGCAGCATCTTCATGTGATTTTGGAGATCAGTTGGGGAATGAAAAAAAATCCAGTCTTGCCGCGGCATTGCTCTATTATCAATATGCTACCCTCTATAAAAATAAAATTTCTCTATTAGATACTAATGAGACTGATACCGATTTTAAATTTCAAAGTACGCCCTTTGAATATTCATTAGTAGATTGGAGTGAAGAAAACGAAGGCTCAGCAGTCACTATTGGTTTAGACAATATTAGTAAAATACCTGCATATGGTGCCTATTCAATTAGACTAAATGCAGATGTTTTTACGCACGAAAATTTAGATACTGGTCATGAAGCTGTTTTTAGGTTGGTTTCTTCACTGCCTTTAACTGTCTCCTTGTTAAGCGATGATCCAGGTTTTATCGGGAACTCTCAACTGGGTGGTATTCAGCATAAGCACTATCAAAGTAATGAGCAGACAGAGTATTTATTCAATGAAAATGATCAACAAGGAGACTTCTTTATTACATTACTAAATTCAAGTGATACGGATGTCAGCATTTCTGAACTTGGGTTTGCCATTAGGATTATTTTAACGGAAGAACTTGAAGTAACTGTTCCTGCGGAAGGGGCGGAGGTTAATCAAAGAGTGATTACGGTTTCAGGGGAAGTGCCCGAGACAGCAACAAATGTTGACCGTGTTATTGTGAGCAACGGCGATATTAAAACAGTCACAACTATTGCTGCGGATAAGACCTTTACTGCCGATGTCGTTGTTACCATGGGGAGCAATACTTTAATTGTACAAGGGTATAATTCAAGTAATTTGCATACTCCATTAACAAAAGAGAAAATCATTAATGTCATTGGCGTTGAAAGTGCCTCAACAGGTCAGAATGCTTTAGTGCCTTCTCGAATTGCTTTAGTGTTGCGCTGGGCGACAAATGGAACTGATATTGATATTTATTCTACAGATAAAAATGATGAGACCATTTGGTATGGAAATAGGTCAGTATTACCTGGTTTTTTAGACCATGATGATACTAGTGGGCTGGGTCCTGAGGTTATTTCATATCAAGATACAGGTGATGATATTTATAACGATGGAACATTTGATATTGATATTCATTACTTTAGTGGCTCAGCTGCAACCGCTTATAGTTTGGACGTTATTATGAATGAGAATTCGCCAAATCAAATTATTCGGCATTATGAATCGACTCAGTCATTGCCAAATGGTAATTCATCAGAAGATGGTCCTACGGGGAGTGGTAACTCACGCTTCAATGATGTGTTGTCAATTATCTGTAATGATCAAAAGATATGCTCAATTGGGCGGGTAGATTTAAGTAAGTTTTCAGGAACTAATGATGTTACTCAGCAAGGGGGTGAAGGGAATGGTCAGTTTGTTATACAGCCTCGTAGCGCGGTAGAAAGGGGGACTTTGGAGCAGGATGCTGATTCGTATGATAAATGCACCAAGGATTATAATAGTAATATGAATAAAACGGGGAAAGTTGCTTGGGAGTGTGATTTACTTTCAGGCGCAAAAATATGGAATTAAAAGGCTAGTACTTTGGGCTACGAACTTAAGACGGGACTGTGGAAATTCAATCCCTTATGCAGGAGTGCAATCGCTTTAGCTATTGCTGTTTCGGAAATAGCTAAAGCGATTTCACTCCTGTCGTATGTCCCGTCTTAAGTTGGTAGCCGTACTTTGGATTTAGTCTGTATTGTTCACTACTCATGCAGGCTAAAGCCTGCGCCCCAAGCTCGTACAATGCAGATAAATTCCCCATTATTTAGAGGGCATAGTACTAGTTACTTGTCTATTTTAGAGGTATACAAAACTTTTACATCCTCCTGATGGCTTTTGGTTTATGATTGCACCATATTTTGAATAGTAAATTCTTAAATGCTGGGTTGTGGAGTCATTTTTACGACTTCCCTAGTTTAACTATCCTCATTTTTTATTCTAAAATATCTGGTTTTCCTTTTTACGACACCCTATCTTATGAGCTATCAACCCTTTATTGAAACACTGATTGAGCAACAATCCTTGCGGGATAGCGACTTAAATAGAGTGAATAAAATTGAAGAGCAAATGCAAGAGGTAAGCTTGCCATTATTATTGGTGAAGCTAGGGCTTTGTTCGGAAAAAGATGTTGCTAGTGCCTTGGCAAAGACGACGGGTATTGATGTTGTCGTCGCGGAAGATTATCCAGATAGTGTGTTGTTGCCTGATGCTATTTCCTTGCGCTTTCTCAAAGAATTTCATGTCATAGCCTTAAGTGCCAATGAGCAAAAAATTGTGGTGGCTGTTGCTGATCCTGAGAATGCTTTTATCAAACAGTCTTTACAATTAAGTTGTGATACCGAGGTAGAAATAAAAATTGGGCTACTCTCTGATATAGATAAGGCTATTGAGCGTCTATATGGGGATGGCAAATCTCAGATGGGGCAAATTACCGATAACTTAGATGATAGCGCTTCATTGGATGATATTGAGCACTTAAAAGATTTGGCAAGTGAAGCGCCTGTTATACGTATGGTAAATCTGATTTTTCAACGGGCACTGGAAAATAAAGCATCCGATATTCATTTTGAGCCGTTTGAGGATGCATTAGTAATACGCTTGCGTATTGATGGGGTCTTACAAAAAATTGAAGGGCCTTCGGTCAGTGCAACTGCGGCCATTATTTCTAGAATAAAGCTAATGGCGAAGCTGAATATTGCCGAGCGTCGGTTGCCACAAGATGGGCGTATTAAAATTCAAATGCAGGGTAAGGAAATTGACCTGCGGGTTTCCACTACACCGACCATGTTTGGTGAAAGTGTGGTAATACGGTTGCTAGATAAGGAAAATGTCGTATTTGACTTCGCTACCTTGGGCTTTGAAGAGGCCAATTTGCAGCAGTTCATTGAAGTACTGGCTAAGCCGCACGGTATTATTTTAATAACAGGGCCCACAGGAAGTGGTAAATCAACCACTTTATATACTGCCTTAAGTCAATTAAATACCCCCGAGAAAAAGATTATCACCGTTGAAGACCCCGTTGAATATCAGTTAAATGGGGTTAATCAAATTCAAGCTAAACCTAAAATTGGCTTAACTTTTAGTAGTGCTTTACGTTCTATTGTCAGGCAAGATCCTGATGTCATTATGATTGGTGAAATGCGGGACTTGGAAACCGCTAAAATTGCCGTACAATCCGCTTTAACTGGACATTTGGTGTTATCAACGCTGCATACTAATGATGCAGCGGGCGCATTGGCGCGCTTATTAGATATGGGCTTGGATGATTATCTACTCACATCGACAATTAATGGTATTTTAGCGCAGCGTTTGGTAAGAAAGCTATGCACGCATTGCCGCGTTCCATACTTAGCAAAACCTGAAGTGATTGCGGAAAAAGGTTTAACGCGCTTCTTGAAAAATGATCAATTGACGCTATATGATGCACAAGGATGTAAAGAGTGTGGTGGTATTGGCTATAGCGGACGCATGGCCATTATTGAATTTTTAGTTATGAATGATGCTTTAAGGAAAATGGTAATGGAGCACAAAGAGTCGGGATTAATTCAAGAAGAGGCGGTTAAGAGCGGGATGCTGACAATTTATCAGGATGGTTTGGCAAAAGCAGCCAAGGGTTTAACTAGCCTGGATGAAGTGTTACGTGTCACTACGGAAGCTTAATGTGACTATTTACGCTTATAAAGCTGTTAATGCAGAAGGTGATACGCAAGAAGGCACTAAAGAAGCAACAGATGAAGCGACTGTCATTAGTCAATTACAAGCTGATGGCTTAATTCCTATTAAGGTGTCTGTGTCAGGTTTGGCACGAGGTTCTTTTTTTGCATTTAAGCAAGAGCAACAAGGCTTATCATCTAAAGAAGTCGCGCTCTTTACTAAAGAGCTGGCAACACTGCTGCAGGCAGGACTGCCTATAGATCGGTCTTTAGTGGTATTGATGGAGTTACTTGACGATGATTCTAAGATATATGACTTAATCAAAAGAGTATTGGAGCGAGTAAAAGGTGGGGTAAATTTAGCCGATGCTTTGGAAACTGAGTCCAGTGCTTTTTCGCGGTTTTATATTAATATGCTACGTGCTGGTGAAGCTGGCGGGAGTGTGGATACTGTATTGGAGCAGTTATCTGAATATTTAGAAAAATCTAAAGAGCTAAAGGATACCGTCAGTACTGCTTTAATTTATCCCGCGATTCTAGTCATTATGGCGGTTGGTTCGGTGTTTTTGTTGCTCACCTTTGTGGTGCCGCAGTTTACTGAGATGTTTGAAAGTGCAGGCAAGGAGTTACCCATTTCCACACAAATAGTGGTTGCCAGTGCGGAGTGGTTACAAAGCTATTGGTGGGCAGTTATTGTATTTGGGGTAGTTATTTTTTTTGTATTGCGCTTTGAAACCACGGTGGGTCCAAGAAAAGAGCAATGGGATCGGCTTATTTTGTCATTGCCGTTATTTGGTGAAATTATCCGTAATGTTAATACCACCAATTTTACGCGTACTTTAGGCACATTATTAACCAATGGCGTGCCGATCTTGACGGCATTAGGTATCGTCAAAGGCACACTGAGTAACTTGGTATTACTTAATGCGGTTGCTGAAGCTGAAGAAAATCTGAAGCAGGGCAAGGATATGTCGAGTGCTTTAATCGAATCGGGGCAGTTTCCTAAAATGGCAACGCAAATGATTAAAATGGGTGAAGAGACTGGCAAGATGGAAGAAATGTTAGAGCGGACGGCTAGTACCTATGATAAACAGCTGAAAATTACCATTGAACGGATGCTGGCAATGATGGAACCTATTCTTATTGTGACTTTAGGGTTGTTAATTGCTGGCATTATTATTTCTATTTTATCGGCTATTTTGAGTGTTAATGATTTGGCGTTTTAAAGAACATATTACAAAAGAATAATATATAAAGTGATGGGAGTTACAATGAAAAAGACTAAACAGGCACAGCATGGATTTACCTTAATTGAATTATTGGTGGTACTAGCCATTATTGGATTATTAGCTGGTCTAGTTGGCCCGCAAGTCATGAAACATTTGGGGGGCGCTAAAACCAAAGCTGCTCGTGCCCAAATTGAAGATTTGGCAGGTGCGTTAGATATGTACCGCATGGATGTGGGGCGTTATCCAACGACAGAAGAGGGCTTGGGTGCATTAGTCGCTAGACCTGCCAGTGCACGTGCCTGGAATGGACCTTATTTGCGTAAAAATAAGATACCGCAAGATCCTTGGATATACGACTATCACTATGTGTCTCCTGGCGAGCATGGTCGTTTTGACTTGTTTTCTTTAGGTTCGGATAATGCGTCGGGTGGCGAAGGTGAAGATCAAGATATTAATAGTTGGGAATAGTGTCATTGAATTCTCGATCCTAAGTATCCAAGCAGCTGTGATTTAATATTCTACTCGCATCGTGTCTCATACAGGCTTAATAAAAGGATTTACCTTAATAGAGTTATTGATAGTGCTGGTTATTATTGCGCTAGCGTCTGCGGTAGCCATTCCTAATATTGGTTCAGGTAATCAAACCGCCACTTTAAATGCGGCGGCACGAGAAATAGCCTCAGCATTACGTTTTGCGCGGGGGCATGCTTTGACGCATCGTAAAGAAAGTCGCTTCTTATTTGATTTAGATAGCAATAGCTATCAAGTAACAGATAAAGATAAACTCTATACCATTAGTAAAGACATTGAAGTGACTTTGGATGTTGCTGAATCACAGCTAGAGGGCGAGCGGCAAGGTGGGGTGCGTTTTTTTCCTGATGGCTCAGCAACGGGTGGACGGATTACTTTAGAAATAGCAGAAAATAAACGTCAGTTAGATATTAACTGGCTAACTGGGCAAGTAGAATTGCATGAATTTTAGGCAGCATACGCAACAGGGATTTTCATTATTAGAAATTTTGGTTGCCTTTTCAATTTTGGCCTTGTCATTAGGCATTATATTGAATATTTTTTCAGGTGGACTACGGCGCACTATTATTTCGGAAGAGTATCAACAAGCGGTCATTATTGCACAAGCAAAACTAGCGGCGAGTGGTATAGAAACTGAGTTAAAAGATGAAATCACTTCTGGGCAACTGCTGGATAAGTATTTCTGGCGAGTACAAGTCCAGCCTTATCAGTTAAATACAGAGCTTGATGAGCCTGATGAAGATATGCCTATTTTGCCTTATCAAGTCACCGTAACGGTGGAGTGGTTTGCAGGGAAAAGTAACCGTCAAGTGCAGTTAACGACGCTTAAGTTGGCGGCGGCAGAAAATGAATAAGCAGTTATCTGGTTTTACCTTATTAGAAGTATTAATTGGAATGAGCTTATTAAGCATTATGATGTTGCTATTATTTGCTAGTTTAAGAACCTGTGTACAGAGTTGGAATGCGGGTGAAAAAAAAATAGCCGAGGTCAGCCAAGCAACGATTGTGCAGAATTTTTTGCGCAATAAATTACATACTGCGTTACCTTTAAATGCTGATTTTTTAGAAGAGGGTGCAGAGTTTTCTTTTCAAGGCGAAGCGCATAGTTTGCAATTTGTTGCCCCTATGTCTGCCAGTGCAGGGCGTTTGGGCTTGCAACTATTTACTATCAGTTTACAGTCTGAAGAGGAAGGGGCTGGTCAGCAGTTGATGGTTGATATCAAACCATTTTTTGCACAAAATGATATGGAGCAATGGGAAGGTGAGCAAGTGGTTATTTTAAAGAAAATACATGAGCTGAATATTGCCTACTTTGGTATTGACCAAGATGACCCTGATGTAGAACCCCGTTGGCACAAGCAATGGCTAGATAAGCAAAGCCTACCTGAGTTGGTTAGTATTGATGTGGAGCTTACTACGGGAGTCGTGTGGCCGCAACTGGTTGTGAATTTTAAAGTAGAACCAGCGCTTAATGCAACGGGGGCGAAGGCAAGGCCTAGAACTCAGCGTAATATGGCTAATTTGTTTGGATTGGCTAAATAAGTCATGACAAATAATAAGGGGTTTGCATTAGTTTTGGTGTTGTGGGTGCTGACTTTAGTGACCATTATGGCGAGTAGCTTTACTTTGACCATACAGCGTGAAACTGCGATAACTTCTGGGTTAAAAGAAACAGCCGAGGCAACGGCACTTGCAGAAGCAGGTATTAATTATGCCATTTTGAAATTATTTGGCACAGACCAAGAACAAAGCTGGCAAGGCTTTAATAGCTTGTATGAAATTGAGTTTGCTGGTCAAAAAGTACGTATTAAAGTGGCTGATGAGTCGGGTAAAATTAGTATTAATTATGCGGATGCAGAGCAATTGCAGCAGCTATTGGCAGCCATAAATGTTGATGGAGAATTGGCCGAGCAATTGGTGGATGCGATTCTCGATTGGCGGGATAAAAATGATTTACATAGAGTATATGGTGCTGAGAAAGACCAATATGCAGCGGCTGACAAGAATTATGCACCTCGTAATGGATTATTTGCCAGTATTGAGGAACTACAGATGGTGATGGGGATGACACCTTTAATATATCAGCAGCTACAAGGTATGATTAGCATTTATACAAAAAAAGCAGGGATTAATCCGACTACGGCGGCTCGGGAAGTATTGTTGACTCTCCCTGAGGTGACTGCTGAAATGGTTGATGAATATATAGAGCAGCGCGTAGTCAATGAGCGTAATCAAGAGGCTATTACTGCGCCAGAGTGGTTTAAAGGAAGCACCCAGAAAAGTGGGATTTTTAGGATTATTGCTGAAGTCATGATATCAAAAGGTATTAGTCAACAGGTCATGGTCGTGGTACAAAAATCGACATCACAAAATGGTTTACCCTTTAAAATTTTAAAATGGGCGCAGGATTATCAATTACCCTCATTATTTTTGTCTGCAAATGATGCAAGGCTGATTAATTAATATGATAAATTTGGATAGCAATATTGAGGTTGGCCCCTTTTTTAAATGGTGGGCAGAACAGCTAAGTTTTCTATTACCAGCAAGCTTTCGAGAGGCAGTAAAAGGTAAAGGTTTTTTGGTTATTGAGATAAATGGGGAGCATGCTCAACTAAGCTATATTAATAATGAGCAGCAAAAGCTATTGGGCGAGTTTGAGGTTAATGCTTTGGCAAAAGAGGAATTGCAGAGCATCATTGAGAGCGATACTGATTACCAAGATTTGAAGATAGTTTTGCGTGTTCCAGAGCACTTATCGGTAAAACAAGATATATTTTTGCCTGCTGCAACGGAAGCAAATTTACGGCAGGTAATGGGGTATGAGTTAGATAAATATACTCCGTTTACCAAAGAACAAGTGTATTTTGATATTATTAAGCTAGGCTCGGCAAAGAATAAAGCATTACTGCATATTGTATTAATATTGGTGAAAAAATCGAGCTTAGATGAGATGTATCAACACTGTTTAATTCTCGGAGTAAAGCCATCTTTTGCTGATACGGCCGCTCGCCCCGTTGTTTCAGGTGAGTCTGGCAGTCAGTACAATTTGTTGCCTAAAGATTTATGCCAAAAAGCTAATAAAATGCCCTTGTTTATTATGCTTGGCTCTATGTTATTGAGCTTGGTGTTATTTATTATGTTGTTGGCTTTGCCATTAAATACTGCGACGGGGGGCTTGGAAACCTTAAAACGGCATGGGCAGAAACAGGCGCGCAAAGCATTAGCAATAGAAGATTCAAAAAAAGGCATCGACTCTCTGTTATTGGCGACACAGAAGCTGATTGATAAGAAAAACTCGGTACCAGCAATGATTGATGTGATTGAGACTGTGAGTGAGGTGCTGGATGACGATACTTGGGTGTCACAGTTTCGTTATGTGAATAAAACCTTACAGCTAACAGGGCAATCAGCAAGTGCTTCAAATTTAATTGCCTCCTTAGAAAAACAGGCAATTTTTCACAATGTTAAATTTATTTCGCCTGTTACTAAAGATACGCGTACTGGCTTAGAGCGGTTTAAAATATCAACTGAAGTCACTAAACAACATGATGCAGAAGCTGAATAATAAACAACAGCGTTGGCTTGCGGTAGGGCTATTAGTCGGCATCATTATTTTGCTGTGTGCTGTTATTTTTATACCGTGGTATAGCGCCTTTAAAAGCACAACCGATGAATTTGATGATTTAATGTTTCGGGTTAAACGCTATGAAAGAGTGATTGCTAGTCGTGATGAAGTATTGCTGGAAGTGGAGCAGGGACGAGAAGAAGTCAATGCATTAGGTTATTTTTACGCACAGGAAACTTCATCACTTGTTGCGGCCGAATTACAGAAGCGAATTAAATCCATAGTACAGCGCGCGGGTGGTGATATTACCAGTACTCAGGTTTTGCCGCATAAAAATCGCGATGAGTTACTGCAGATTACCGTGAAAGTTAAATTATCAGGGGATATGGAAATGCTACGTAGCCTTTTATATGATATTGAGGTTGAAAAGCCATTAATGAGTATTGAAGAAATGAGTGTTACCCCCAAAACAAGAGGCTTCAGTCGGCGTAGTAAGGCTAAAAAGAAAGCACAAAGCGATAAAGTCACTGTGACCCTAAAAATTGCAGGATATATGAGGAAAGACCTGTAATGCGCTCAATCAAGTGGGAGTATTCATTAACACTAGTGTTTGTTGTTGCGAGTGTGATCTTGCTTATATTGCTTGCAGTGCAGGCGCATTATGGCCAGCAATACCGTGATCAATACGTCCAAGAATTACTAGGTGTACAGAGTGCTGGTTTTGAAATGCAAGAGATGCCAAGTTATCATGCTAATGAACAGGCAATTGATGATTATGCAACGCTCATTGAGCGGCCTTTATTTTTCAAAGGAAGACGACCGATTGAACCTGGTGAAGCTGAGGAAACTCAGACTAGAGCAGCACAAGGCGTAGCAAAAGATATTGGCTTAAATTTGGTTGGCATCATTAATACGCCAAATAATACTTATGCACTCTTTAATAATCCGCGAGCTAAGCCTGATGAGGAGAAATTCCCGCGTTATCAGCAAGGTGAGAAAATTAAGGGGTGGTTAGTGCAAGAAATCAAGCATGATCGTGTCATCATTGCAGCGAATGGCAGTACTGAAGAAATTTCGTTAGCAAAGCCTCGCCCTAAAGCACCTGTTAGAGTAACCAGAAAAAAATCTAAAGCGGCTAAAGCACGCAGTAAAAAGAAGCCTACTCCCAACCCTTTTAAACAATTACTTAAGAAATAAGAATGAATTCTTATCGCAAGCATAGCAAATTTTTTGGATTATTAGTTAGCACTAGTATTACTTTAACAGGGTGTCAGACTTTCGACGATATTCATCTGGGGCCAAAACTAGGCATTAAAATACCGATTGAAGAAAAATACTCGGAAGAGCAACAAGCGTCTTTAGTTGAGAACTCTGAAGATAATTTAATGTTTTCGCAATTAGATAATAGCGAGGATTTAAGTACAGATATGCAAGCAGCACCCAAAAAAGTATTTCTTGGTAGTGGTCAGTTTATGAAAAAAGGCTCCACATCAACGGGTGTGCAGTTGGTGGGAGAAGGCAAGTATTCAGTCAATCTTGATGCCGCAGATATAGGAGAGGTTTGCAAAATCATCCTCAGTGATATGCTGCATGAAAATTATGTGTTAAGCCCTAAGGTAAGAGGGTCAATTACTTTACAAACAACACGACCATTACATAAAGAAGAGCTCCTTTCAACATTGGAAATGCTGTTGCGCGTTAATGGTGCTGTATTGATTAAGCAACAAGGTATTTATCGTATTGAGCCAAATGCGATGGCAGTACATGCTGCAGACACTTCACAGATAAGCAGTAGTCAGTTGGGGGTTGGCTACCAGATTAAAGTCATGCCTTTACAATACGTAGGCGCAGAGGATATGGCTGAAATTATTAAGCCAGTGTTGCCTGCAAAAGCCATTATTAAGGTGGACTCTGCACGCAATCTTTTATTTGTGGCAGGTACGCGAGATGAATTAACTAAAGCCCTTAATTTAGTACAAACTTTTGATGTTAACTTTATTGCGGGTATGTCTTTTGGTTTATATCCTTTGGAAAATACAGAGGTTGACAGTATTGTTGCCGATATTGAAAATATATTTAACCAAGGCGGTAAAAACCCACTTGCTGGAATATTGCGTTTTATCAGTATAAAGCATTTGAATGCAGTTTTAGTTGTTACGCCACAAAAAGCTTACTTAAGAGAGGCTGAAAAATGGATACGTAGGTTAGATCAGCAAAATGATATAGCTGGAGAAGGCGGTATTATGGTGTACCGAGTACAGCATGTCGATGCTGTAAAGTTAGCTGAAACTTTAAACTCGATTATTAGCGGGGTCACGGCATCATCTAGAAGGAATGGACCATCAGTTGCACCTGGGCGGCGAGTCACGACAATTAGTAATAAGTCTAAGAAATTAACGGTCAATACTAAAAGAAGTAATAATCTTGGTAGTACCTCTTTAGAGGGGGTCAGTATTGTTGCTGATGAGTCTAATAACGCTTTGGTTATTATGGCAGAGCCACAGCAGTACCGGATGTTGAGCAAAGTGATCAAGCGTTTGGATGTCATGCCTTTGCAGGTCATGCTGGATGCAACAATTGTTGCCGTGAACTTGACTGAAAATTTAGAATATGGCGTAAAATGGCTATTCAAAAATAGCGGGCCTGATGGTTTGGAAGGCTTGAGTATTTTAGGTGCAGCTGGCTCGGCGGCACTCGCCGCCGCTTCCGGTGGTTTTACTTATGGTTTGCAACGTAGTGCTGGTGATGTTCGGCTGGTATTTAATGCTTTGGCTGCCGATGATAAGCTTAATGTTTTATCTGCACCCTCTTTAATGGTACTTAATAATCAGGAAGCAACGATTAAAGTAGGTGATCAAATACCTGTACGCTTATCTGAAACAACGAATACCGACGGCTTAGGTAACTTGCAAACCAGCCCTATTGAGATGGTTGATACCGGTGTTATTTTAAAAATAAAACCAAGAGTGAATGCGACAGGTGTGGTTATTTTAGAAATAGAACAGAGTGTTAATACCCCTAAAATAAACAAGTCTTCAAATATTGACTCACCTGCCATTTTAAAAAGGGAAATAAAAAGTACAGTGGCAGTGGTGAGTGGTGAAAGCGTTGTTCTTGGTGGCTTGATTTCTGAAACGCACACTTTTTCTAATACAGGTATTCCTTTTTTGAAGGATATTCCCTATATCGGGTGGTTATTTGGTACGCAAGGCCGAAGTATAGAAAAAAATGAATTGATTATTGTTATTACGCCTAGAGTCATCGTTAATCAATTTGATGCTAGAAAAGTAACGGATGAATTTAAGCGTAAATTGACGGGTATTTATTATGATCAGGATACCTATACACCTGATCCTAGTCAAGAGTTAAGGAGCTATGATGGCTTTATAATACAAAGCGATGCAGACCGAGTTAAACCAATGCAAAGAGAAGAGTAAGGAACCTTAAAAGAATAAACTTACCCACTTAAAGGCTCAATGGTTATATCCCATTTAGGTAATAAACTTGACCGAACAATTCTATCCTCATAAAGTTTCATCTCCTTTGGGGTTAGTTTCAATAAAGGGGG